>NZ_CDSBKL010000052.1:0-16376 GCF_977115555.1 Aquiflexum sp. | reverse complement strand
TTGGCTATAGGAATGAACATTAATTTTGGTACACTATTGAGTTCTTTTGATCCTCAATTCTATGTAGGGGGAGATAATGCGGCATTTTGGGGACCGATGGCCTGGACTGTAATATTTGGTCTAACCTTTGCGACCTTCTTGACGTTAGTAGTCGTACCTGTCATGTATTTATTGGCAGATAAATTAAACATGTTGATTCGAAGATTGAAATAACATGATTAAATAAAGGTTGGTGGTTTTTAAATGTTAAAACCCTCGGAGTCATATTCCGGGGGTTTTTTGTTTTTTGAAAAAGCGATGCCTTGAAAGAGCTTAAAATCCTTATTTTTGCAACGATTAAATGATTTTTATATGTCGGAATTGCAGTGGTTTGTTTTATACACAACCTCAAGATCGGAGAAAAAAGTAGCCAAAAGATTGGATGAAATGGGTATTGAAGTCTATTTGCCTATCATCGAAGAATTGAGGCAATGGAGTGACAGGAAGAAAAAAGTCCAAAAGGCGCTATTCAACGGCTATGTTTTTGTCAAAACTTCCAAACCAAAATTATGGGAATCTCTTCAGGTACCGGGAGCGGTGAAGTTTGTCAATTTTTCGGGGGAACATGCCACAGTCAGAGAAGAGGAAATAGCTACCATCAAAAGAATCCTTGATACAGGAGTGGCCGTGGAGACGGACGGATCTGATATTGAAGCAGGGGAGCAAGTGGAAATTTTGGGAGGCCCGCTACAGAATATGAAAGGAGAATGTGTAAATAAGGGCAACAAAGATTACTTTATCATCAGGATTCCCGGCATCAACCAAAATCTACTTGTGAATATTGAGAGGAAATACCTAAAGGTTTTGTAAGGGATTCACTTTTTCTCAATCTTAGGGTAAATTTGGAATCAACATATGAAATGAAAAAATATTCCTACAATTGAATCCGATATTATTCTTCTTCCAAAGCCTTGGAAATTTCTGATTCGGTCGATTTCAACTTCTTTTTGCAATTCTTGACAAGGGTAGCCGCCTCTTTCACCAAGTCTGACAATTCGTCCATTCCTTTTTCTCCACTTTCGAGAATCGATACAATTTCCTCGATTCGGTTGATGGCTTGATCATAACTCATCGGTTTATTTTCCATAGTCTTTGATTTCGTTGATGGTACTTGATAGTACCTTGTTTTTTGAAAATGTTTGTAATTCCTGACCCTTTTGAGGTATTGTTTTATGGATAGGGATTCCATTTATTTCTGACCTGGTATATCCTTTTTCAAAAAAAGTGTTGGGGTCGGATCTTGTCAGATCTTTTTCTAATAATTCAAGTTTTTTGTTTTCCTTTTCAAGAAAAACTTTCCATGATTTGTTTAAATTTTGACTTAAGTTAGTCAGGGATAAGGTACTGATTTTGATTTGGTTTTGATAAGAAGATTGAATCCTGTTTTGAAAGAATATCAGCCTTTCAGCATTTTTTCCCAAATTGAATTTGACAAGATTTTTCAACCTGTTCTCGAGATCCACCATCTTTCTTTCTTCCTGAAGTAGCATCTGTCCTGCAAATCTGCTCAGGTTTTTTGTCCAGAGATTGAGTCTGTCTTCAAAATCTCTGAAACCGGAAAGAATAAATTCGGCAACTGCTGTAGGGGTTTTCATTTTGGTATGGGATACCAAATCGGCAATGGTTTCGTCCCTTTCATGGCCTATTCCTGTCAATACAGGAAGCGGAGATTTGGCAATGGCTAATGCAAGACCATAATCGTCAAAACAATCCAGATCCAGTTGCGCACCACCCCCGCGGATCAAAACTATGACGTCAAATCGTTCTTTACCTTGATCTGCCTCAATTTTTTGAAAAGCAGCCACCATTGTTGCTGCGGCATCTGTTCCTTGCAGAGTAGCTTGGTATAGCTTATGTACAACCCTATATCCAAATCTGTTGTGATCAATCTGATTTGCAAAATCTCCATATCCGGCAGCGGTTACAGAACTGATGACAGCGATTTTTTGCGGAACAGTCGGAAGCGCAAATCTTTTATTCAAATCCATCATTCCCTCTCGGGACAGGCGGTCAATGATTTCTTGCCTGATCCTCGCCCTTTCTCCCAAAGTGAAGTTAGGATCAATGTCTTTGATGTTGAGGCTGATACCGTAAAGTTCATGAAATGTAACTGTCACTTGAGCCAAGATTTTCATGCCGGCACGGAGTGATTGCCCGGTAGTGGCTTGAAACCTTCCTGCAATCGTTCTGTAGGAATAGGCCCAGATATTGGCGCGCATTTTGGCAGCAATCTGATTTCCCTGTTTTTCTACAAGGTCAAGGTATGCATGTCCTTGGCCAGCCTGTTTGAGTTCACCGATTTCTGCCACCACCCAGTAGGCTGATTCCAGATGGACATCAAGTGTTTCACGGATCAGTTGGTTGAGGGCTAAAAGGGAAATGGACTGCTGCATGTCTGAAATTAATCAAAAAGTAGGGTAGAGGCAAGATTATAAAGAAATGCCCAACTAATTAGTTTACCAAATTTTTCAAAATCCGCTCTTTAAGGCTTTCAGTGGCTTTGACTAATGGAAGCCTTACAGTTTCCCCGCAGATTCCGAGATGGCTCATGAGGAACTTCAGTCCTACGGGATTGGCTTCCTCATACATCATAGGGTTGATATCCAATAGTTTGAAAGCAGCTTCTTTTGCATCTTCAAGGTTTCCATGACATATTGTTTTGAAAAGCGAAGGATAGGCATTTGCCAAAACAGAAATCACACCCTGTCCGCCAATGACCCGCATGGACGGCGTCAGGATATCATCTCCCGAGATCAAAAGGAAATCCTTTGGCATCCTTGCAGCGATCCTCATACATTGGGAAAGATCACCGCTAGCTTCTTTCATTCCGATGATATTTGGATGATTGGCTAGGAGTATTGTCGTTTGGAATGTCACATTGGACATGGTTCTACCGGGAACATTGTATAAAATCACCGGAACAGGGCAAGCATCAGCTATGGCGGTATAATGTGCAATTATCCCTGCTTGGGTTGGCTTGTTGTAATAAGGACTGACAGATAATATGGCATCAATTCCATTAAAATCTGTTTCCCCGATTTCTTCCAATACCCCTGCAGTATTGTTCCCCCCGATGCCGTACACCACAGGAATTCTTCCTGCATTAAATTCCAAGGCAGCTTTCAAAACCTGTTTTTTTTCCGATTTGGATAAGGTAGCACTTTCACCGGTGGTCCCGCATACTACCAAGTAATCCACACCTCCATCGATGACATGGTTGATTACATTTTGTAATCCTGCAAAATCAATTGATCCATCTTCAGAAAAAGGAGTGATTAAGGCTACTCCTGTGCCATGAAATTTCAACATTTTTCTTTTATTTTTTTGAAATAAGCCATCAGCTTTTCCAGGTTAGGGCTAAGTTTTTCGCCTTCTTGTTTTATCATAAAGTCCAAAAAAATGCTGTTTTCTTTAGAGAAAAAGCCCATTTTGAACCTGCTTTTGTTTGCAAGCAGCAAATAACGCAAATATGGGCTAAGGTGTAAAGTCGGCACTAAAATAAAATCGAGTTTTTCTTCCAAAAACTCATTGAAGTAATCCGTAGGCAAACCCCAATTTGAAAAATGAACAGGAGAAATGGCTTCTACATCGGAATCCTCTTCAGAGAAATATCCGCCAATGATCCTGATATGGAAACCCCAGATCTTCCTTAGAATCTCTTTTGCCTCTATAAACTCTTCTTTATTTGAGGCTAGAATTCCCACACGTTTTGGATTAGTAGGAAAAGAAACATCGGTTTCTTTTTTCGTTTTGATGGCTTTTTCCAATTGCCAAACGATCATTTTGTCCTTAATCCATTTCATGGTTCGATGGGTTTTTCTATCATAGTCATGAATTCTTCTTCTGAGATCAATTTGATGCCCAATTTTTCTGCCTTTTCTTTTTTGCTCGGCCCCATTTCTTCCCCTTCGATGATAAAATCAAGCCCCTTTGAGACAGACTTCAGGTATTGACCTCCATTGGCTTCAATAAAATCAATGATTTCGTCTCTTTTGAAATGGTTGAGTCTTCCGGAAGCTAAGATTTTCATCCCTTCCAATCTGTTGCTTTGCAATGCTGTCGTACTTTCCTCGACTTCAAACTTCAGGCCATTGGCTTTCAACCTTTGGATCAAAACCAGATTTTCGGGGTCTCTGAAGTAATCTTGGATACTGATGACTAAGGTTTCTCCTACACCATTGATTTCCAATAATTGTCCGGAACCTGCAGCTATCAAGGCCTCGATATTCTTGAAATGTTTTGCAAGAATTTGTGCAGTGTTCTCCCCGATATTGCGGATGCCAAGTGCAAACAATACCCTTTCAAAAGATTGGTTCTTGGAGGCAGTGATGCCTTCGATCATATTGCTGATCACACCTTCCTGAAATGTATTGGCCTTGAGTTTTTTGATTCGGTCTTCCTGTTCGGGAATAAGTTCCAGCTTCATTTTTAAGAGGATTCCATGGACTGTATTTTCATGGTAAGCAGCTTTGGAAATTTCCGACAATGTAGACTTATTGCCAATCAAAAGGCTCAAAACCAAAGCAACAGGTACATATTCCTCCAAAACCGGAAAAGAGGATGTCATCAAAAGATTCTCAAGGAGTTGGATCGTTCCGACATTCTGCGCGGTTTTCTTTTTACTGTTTTTGATAAATGCCTGAAAATTTTGCAAAACATTGAGCAATGGTTTTTCAGTCTGACTTTCGCAGAAACTTTGTATTGCGGTCAATGAAATACCTTCCGTAAGAGCAAAAAATGCTTTAGGCAAAGAAATATAAAGAAGACCATCATCGGTTTTTTGATACTGGTCCTGACTCATTTCCAATCCAAGGAGGTTTTCCTGCTGTGCTTCAAGTTCATAGATATCTGCAGGATTTTTTATAAAACCTTGGTCTATCAAGGTCCTGATCCTCTCCGTACCCAAGGAGTCGATATCCATCGCTCTTTTGTGTACAAAATGCTCTATCCTTCCAAGAATCTGTGGCGCGCAACCTTTGGTATTGGGACAGAAATGCTTGGCTTCGCTTTCTTTCCTTTCAAGTTTGGTTCCACATTCCGGGCAATGGTCTATGTATTGAATGGGTTTTGATCCGGTAATTCTTTTCTCTAAAACCACCTCGGTTATTTTCGGAATGATTTCTCCACCTTTTTCAACCTGTACCATATCGCCTTCATGAAGGCCTAAGCGAAGGATTTCATTCGCATTATGAAGGGAAGCTCTTTTGACGGTAGTTCCTGCAAGGTGGACAGGGGCTAGGTTGGCAACGGGTGTGATGGCACCTGTTCGACCCACTTGGTAGGAGATGGAAAGCAACCTGGTTGCGGCACTTTCTGCCTGGTATTTATAAGCTATTGCCCATCTCGGGATCTTCGCTGTGAATCCCAATTCCTCCCTTTGGTCGTAGTCGTTGATCTTCAAAACGACACCGTCAGTATCCAATGGAAGTGAAAAGCGCTTTTCCTTCCAAGAATCAATGAAAGTAAGGACACCTTGAATGTCTTGGTATTTATGATGGGTAGGGGAGACATTGAAACCCCATTTTTCGATCAAGGCAATGGCTTCGTCGTGTTTGGTGACTCCGATATCATCACCCAATAATTGGTAGAAATAACAGTTGAGTCTTCTTTTTGCGACTACAGCACTGTCCTGCATCTTTACTGTTCCTGAAGCTGCATTTCTTGGATTTGCGAGTAAGGATTCTCCTGCGATTTCCCTTTCCGCATTGATTTTTTCAAATTCTTTTTTGGGTAAAAAAACCTCTCCCCGTACCTCAAATCGGCTAGGGATATTTTCTCCAAGGATCCCTAAAGGAATATTCCTGATGGTTTTGATGTTTTCAGTGACCACATCGCCTCGGGTTCCATCCCCGCGGGTTACCGCACGTACGAGATGACCGTTTTCATATACCAAGCTGATTGCAACTCCGTCAAATTTCAGTTCGCAGAAATACTCATAATCACGGTGTCCGAGTCCTTTGGCAACCCTTTCGTCAAATGCCAAGAGGTCTTCTTCCGAATAGGTATTTCCCAATGAAAGCATTCGGTAGCCATGTTCGGCAGTTTCAAATTCTTTGGTAATGGTACCTCCAACCCTTTGGCTTGGGCTTTCGGATTCAAGGAATTCAGGAAATTCTTTTTCCAATTTGACCAATTCTTCCAATAACCTGTCAAATTCAAAGTCAGTGATTTCTGTCCTGTCCTCCTGATAATAAAGATTGTTATGGTAATTGATTTGCTTGGTGAGTTCAGCAATCCGAGCTTTGGCCTCAGTTGGGTTCATGGTGGTTTTGGAATGAAAATTATTAGCTAAAGATTCCAAAAATAACTTTTGTGAGAAGAAACACCAAGGATTCTTTTGGGCGGAATTGACATTTTACACCATGGGGCAAAAATAAAGGGGAATTCCTATATTTGCGCGTCTATTCCAATACATGAGCAAGAAATCAGATACAGAAAACAAAATCCTTGAAGTGGCCTACCAATACTTTATCAAGCAGGGCTATAAGAACACTACCATGGATGAAATAGCCCATGAATTGGGAATGAGTAAGAAGACACTTTACAAATATTTCCCGGGTAAATTGGAGCTCCTTGCTGCCACTTTTGACATCCTTAAAACCAGGCTTTCGATCAAAGTTGCAACTTTGTTGGATAATAAATTGATACCATATACGGTCAAGCTGAAGTCTCTACTGACTACTGTGGCTTCGGATATTTCCACTATTAACCCCAAAATATTGGATGAGCTCCGAGACCACGCCCCTTCTATCTGGGAGGATTTGTTAGCCTATATCAGAGAATCGGGGTATTTGAGATTCCAAAAACTGATTCAGGAAGGTATTGAAAAAGGTTATGTGCTTCCTTATGTAAATGTTTCCTTCATTGTTTTCATTTATACTTCTGCGATACAAAATCTGATTGACCACAAATTTTTAAGTCAGTTTCCGGAGGAAATGCGGGCAAGCTTTAACCTAAGTCCAGCGGAAATCTACGATCAAGCCATTCAGATTATTTACACCGGGATCCTTACAGACGATGCCCGCAAAGAAATGGCCTTAATTTGAAATCAATTTCCAATTCTCGCTTTCCATTCTAATTTCTATCTTTGCGGCTTATGAAAAAAAGCGATTTCAAAAGATATACAGTTACAGCGGCATTGCCTTATGCCAACGGTCCATTACACATCGGTCACTTGGCAGGATGCTATATTCCTGCAGACATCTATGTGAGATACCTACGGTCACAAGGCCGCGATGTGGCTTTTGTCGGTGGGTCTGATGAACATGGCGTTGCCATCACCATCAAAGCAAGGAAAGAAGGAATAAGTCCACAAGAAGTCGTGGACAGATACCATGAGCTGATGAAGAAAAGCTTTCAGGAGTTTGGGATAAGTTTTGACCACTATTCCAGGACTTCTGCCAAAATCCACCATGAGACTGCTTCAGGATTCTTTAGGGACCTGTATGACAAAGGAGAATTTTTGGAACAGACTACCGAGCAGTATTTTGACGAAGAAGCGGGACAGTTTTTGGCTGATAGATATATAGAAGGCACTTGCCCCAAATGTGGAAATGAACATGCCTATGGCGACCAATGTGAAAGATGCGGTTCCTCTCTCAGCCCAACGGATTTGATCAACCCGAAATCCAAGCTATCAGGAAATACTCCTGTTTTGAAGGCAACCAAACATTGGTTTCTAGACTTGGCAAAATATACCGATTTCCTCAAAAACTGGATTTTGGTCGAGCATGCGCATGACTGGAAAAACAATGTGCTCGGACAATGCCGCTCATGGTTGGAAACAGGTGATGGTTTGCAGGCAAGGTCAATGACAAGAGACATGGATTGGGGCATTCCTGTCCCAGTAGAAGGAGCGGAGGGGAAGGTTCTTTATGTTTGGTTTGATGCACCGATAGGCTATATCTCTAGTACCAAAGAATGGGCCGCAGAAAAAGGAATTGATTGGGAACCTTATTGGAAATCAGATGGTACCAAACTGGTCCATTTCATCGGCAAGGACAATATCGTATTCCATTGTATTGTTTTTCCTGCAATCCTCAAGACCCACGGAGGCTATGTGCTTCCGAATAATGTGCCTGCCAATGAATTTTTGAACCTTGAAGGAGATAAAATCTCCACTTCCCGCAATTGGGCAGTTTGGCTGCATGAGTATCTGGAGCAATTTCCGGACAAACAGGATGTCTTGCGTTATGTTTTGACAGCAAATGCACCTGAAACCAAAGACAATGATTTCACCTGGAAAGATTTCCAATCCCGAAACAACTCAGAACTTGTCGCCATTTATGGCAATTTTGTGAACAGGGCGGTGGTTTTGACCCATAAGTTTTTTGAGGGAAATGTACCCGCATTGGGAACATTGAATGACCTGGACAAGGATGCTTTGGAAGCTTTGAAAGCCTTCCCCGAAAAAATTTCTTCCTCTATAGAAAAGTACCGTTTCCGTGAGGCCCTTTCCTTTGTTATGGACTTTGCCCGAACGGGAAACAAATATCTTGCAGAGACAGAACCTTGGAAAACCATCAAAGATGACAAAGAGAGAACAGGGACAATCCTCAATATTGCACTCAACTTTGCTGCAAATCTTGCTATAGTTGGCGAACCGTTTTTGCCTTTCACCTCAGCCAAGATATTTGCCATGTTTGGGTTGCAGGGATTGAAATGGTCGGACGCAGGTAGCCACGAATTGCTAGCAACAGGCCAACAGATTTTTGAAGCAGCTTTGTTGTTTGACAAAATCGAGGATGCCACTGTAGAGGCTCAAATCCAAAAACTTTTGGATACTAAAAAGCAAAATGAAATTTCTAACGCCGTAGCAGAACCTATGAAAGATATCATCACCTATGAGGATTTTGCCAAACTTGACATGAGGGTGGTAAAAGTCCTTACGGCAGAACCCATGCCAAAATCCAAAAAACTCCTCAAGTTGACCGTGGATACCGGTTTGGGAGTGAAAACTGTATTGAGTGGCGTGGCCGAGCATTTCAAACCTGAGGATCTGATTGGAAAGCAGGTTACGATGCTGATCAACCTTGCGCCAAGAAAGATGATGGGGATAGACTCCGAAGGGATGATATTGATGGCCGAAGACAGGGACGGAAGCCTGAGACTTCTTCAGCCAAATACTCGGACCTCAGAAGGATCTACGATTTCTTGATTTTAAAAATGGAAAATGTAAAGCCTTGAATTGGAAATCAGTTCAAGGCTTTTTTATTTTGAATATTTCTCAAAGTTCAGAGATTATTTTTAACATACAGGCGAATCGGAGTTCGTTTTTTTGTTTGTTTTTCAAAAACAGGTATATTCAAGCCATATCATTTTTAAAGCCAATAAATCAAGCCTATGGAGACCAATCAATACCAAGTTGGGGATAATTTTGATGAAATGTTTGCCAAAGAGGGTCAGGTGAGGCCACATTATCAGGAATTTCTCAAGGTTTTGGGGAAAACCACCTCAAAAAGAATGTCCCACCTACAATATTCTGCCAATAAGACTCAAGTGGCAATGGGTATGACTTTTAATGTCTACCATGACAACCAAGGAATGGAAAAAATCCTTCATCTGGATATCATTCCAAGGATAATAGCCCATCAGGAATGGAAAAAAATAGAGGCGGGATTAAAGCAACGGATACATGTATTAAATCTTTTTTTGCAAGATATCTACAATGACAGAAAAGTACTCAAAGACAAGATCGTACCTGAAGACTTGATTTTAGGAAGCAAAGATTACCTCAAACCCTGTGAAGGGCTTACTCCTCCAAAAGGGATTTGGTGCCACATCACAGGAACCGATCTTGTAAGGAACAATGATGGGAATTATTACATTCTGGAGGATAATCTCCGTTGCCCTTCAGGTGTGTCTTACATGCTCGAGAGTCGTGAAATAATCAAACGAGCCTATCCGGATCTTTTTAATAAACTTGGAGTGATGCCGGTTTCAGATTATCCGGTTAAACTTTTGAAAATGCTACAATTCATTTCCAATAAAGAAAAGCCTGTAGTCGGGGTTTTGACTCCAGGTATTTACAATTCGGCTTATTTTGAGCATTCTTACCTTGCTCTGCAAATGGGCGTGGAGTTGGTATCCGGAGTGGATTTGATCACCAAAGGGAAGAAAGTCTACATGCAGACCACAAAAGGCTTAGAACAGATTGATGTTTTGTATAGGAGAATTGACGATACATTTTTGGATCCATTGACTTTCAACCCACATTCTATGTTGGGTATTCCTGGGATTTTTGAAGCCTATAAAGCAGGAAATATAGCTCTTGCCAATGCACCTGGGACGGGAGTGGCGGATGACAAGGCAGTATATGCTTATGTTCCAAGATTGATCAAATATTACTTGGGTGAAGATCCGATTTTGGAAAATGTGCCTACTTACTTATGTAGGGAAGAAGAGGACAGAAAATATGTATTGGATAACATAGAAGACCTCGTCGTGAAAGAAACCAATGCAGCAGGAGGATATGGCATGTTGATAGGTCCAAAAGCCACCAAAGAAGAACATGCCAAATTCAGGGACCTTGTCAAAAACAATCCCACCAATTACATCGCCCAGCCAACTTTATCCCTTTCTACTGTTCCCACTTTGACAGATTCCGGATTGGAAGGAAGGCATGTGGACCTTAGACCGTATATATTGTATGGGGAAGAGATCGAGGTTATTCCCGGTGCATTGACCAGGGTGGCTCTAAAAAAAGGTTCTTTGGTCGTCAACAGCTCCCAAGGTGGGGGAAGTAAAGATACTTGGGTTTTATATAATTGAAATACTATGCTAAGTAGAGTTGCAAGTTCGATATATTGGCTAGGGAGATACCTCGAAAGAGCCGAAAATTATTCCAGGTTTATTGATGTGAATTTTAACCTGATGCTTGACCTTCCGCCGGATCTAAAAGAGCAGTGGGAACCTTTGGTCATTACGACAGGTGATAACCAAATTTATCAAACAAAGCATAAAAACTTTGAAAGAAAGGATGTTATCCACTTTTTGACATTTGACACAGATAATCCAAATTCCATTATTTCTTCCATCTCTTTTGCCAGGGAAAACGCCCGGGTAATCCGTGAAAATCTGACCAAGGAAACTTGGGAAAAACTCAATGAATTGTATCACTTTGTATTGAAAAGAGCAGATAAAAAAGACTGGAATAAGGAAGATCCAAGGGCTTTTTTTGAAAGCGTCAAAAATCAGGTGCTTTTGCTATATGGCTTAGCGGACAGTACTGTAGCGCGGACTGAAGTCTGGTATTTCAGGCAATTAGGGCTGTTTTTGGAGCGGGCAGATAAGACTAGCCGGATTGTGGATGTCAAATACCATATCCTCCTTCCCTCAGCAAGTTTGGTGGGTAGTCCTTTGGATTTTTTGCATTGGACTGCTTTGTTGAAATCAGTCACTGCCTTCAACACCTACAGAAGACTCTATGGTAATATTGAGCCTTCGAAGGTGGTGGAATTCCTTATACTGAATAAATATTTCCCTAGATCTGTATTCTATTGTATCAAAGAAGCAGAAAACTGTCTCCACAAAATTTCAGGTTATTCAGAAAGTGGCTACAAAAATTCAGCAGAAAAAGCCATCGGAGAATTGAGGTCCAACCTGGAATTTACTGACGTCCAAGAAATCATCGATATAGGTCTACACGAATATCTCGATCAGCTCCAGATTAAAATAAACGATGTATCGAATAAAATAAACACCAACTTCTTCCAAATTAAAGATAACTTTACCAATCAAACTCAGATTCAGGAATGACCTTTTGCCTCGGAATTAAAACTAAAAATGGCCTGATAGGGCTGTCTGACACCCGCATCACCTCCGGTAATGAAACGACTACTTCTAAAAAAGTATTTACGGTCAACAGGGAAAAGCACTCCTTTTTTATCATGACTTCAGGTTTGCGATCCGTTAGAGACAAGGCAATTACCTATTTTACAGAAGTCATTGAGGATCAAGACGCAAATTTCACCAAACTTTACAAAGCAGTAAATGAATTTGGCAATCAGGTAAAAATAGTAGCCAAGGAAGATAAAGAGTACTTAGAAGAATCAGGACTCAAATTCAATTTATTTTCAATAATTGGAGGACAATTGGAGCATGATAAAGTGCCAAAGCTGTATCTGCTTTATCCTCAGGGAAATTGGATTGAAATAAGGAGGGGGACTCCTTTTGTGATTATTGGAAATACCGGCGCAGGAAACCCTGTACTGAGGCGCTCTTTGGGTTATGAAGAATCTTTGGACTATGCATTGAAATGTGCTTTCCTGGCATTTGATGCCACAAGGATTTCTGCCAATGATGTCGATTATCCAATTGATACTGTGATTTTAGAAAATGATACTTATCATACTATTGAAAAAAGGTTTGAGCAAAAAGAACTTGAACATATTTCTGCTTTTTGGAATAACCGGTTAAAGGAAGCAATAAAGGTATTACCGGCGGAAGTTTTGCAAAAAGCTTTCAGGGAGTTTGAAATTGTGTGAAATTAAAAAAATGAAGTTAAGAATCAGACATTCAACAAGATATACTTACGATCAGAAAGTACAGCTTAATATCCATGAATTTTATCTGATTCCTTTACAGCGTTTTTATTTCAGGGTTTTAAAGTCGAATTGGACTGTTTTTCCAAAACCACAAGGAATCCATGAGAGGATCAATTTTGAAAACAATCCTTACTTTCAGGCTTGGTTTACAGGAGAAACCGATTTTTTGGAAATCAAAAGTGATTTTGAAATAGAAGTCGGGGAGTTTAATCCTTATGGATTTATTATACAACCGCAACCTGTTTTCCCTTTTGATCAATTTCCATATCCCGAGGAATTCAGGGATTATTTAAGGATTTATACAATAGGAGAGAACTTCCCCGGAATCTCTGATTTTGTCAAAGGAGTAATGAAAGAATCGGACGATCTTGTTGGATTTTTGGTATTGCTTTTGGCAAAAATCCATTCCAAGTGGGAGCATATCATCCGTCATGAAGAGGGTATTATGCCTTTGGTGGAAATTTTTGAAAGTAAAACAGGTTCTTGCCGTGACCTTTCATGGATGCTGATGACCATGTTGAGAAGTATCGGATTAGCCTGTAGGTTTGTTAGTGGCTATGCATTCAATCCTGAGCTTAATGCCGGACATGAACTTCATGCATGGGTAGAAGTTTTCCTTCCAGGAGCATCATGGATTGGCTTGGACCCTAGTTTGGGACTTTTGGCAGACAGCCGGTATATTCCATTGGGGATCAGTTATGATCCAAAGTTTGCCTCGCCTGTGGTGGGAAATTATGGAGGTGCTTCCCTATCTCATTTGTCTACTGATGTGGTGATTGAAGTGGTTTGATTTTTTTTCAATATGAAAACGGGAGTGGTGATGTATTGGGTCTCATTTCTCATTTTTCCGTTTTTAAAGCAAATGTCATTTTGTAATAAGAATACATAAACCGAATAATCAACAGCTAATTTCTTTCTCAGTTTTCTTTTTCCCAAAATGAACAAAATCATAAAGGAATATGTATAAAGCATGGTAAATCATCATAAAAATGAGTCAATCAGGTCCAATTATATTTATTTCAATACTTTTTCTACTTATCCTATTTTTGAGTTGGTATGTGTTTCAGGCAATCAAAACAGTCAGCTTAGGGATCGAACTAGTCCGAATCCAACAATTGGTCAAATGGTTTTATTGGATATTTATGGGTATCCTTTCTGCTTGGCTTGTTTTCAAATCGTTTCAGGTATTTTCTAAAGGGGAATTTGCATCCTCAGCACAGGTTTTGTCAAGCGTCTTTATTACTTTGATTGTAACGCAATTGGTGGTAGTAGCCGTTCTTTTGGGTGAGGATATTCTCAGAAATATTCAAGCTATTTCGGTTTTTGTATTGAATGGTGCTAAAGGCTATTCATTTCCATCGAGGACAGTTTGGGTGAGTGTGATGGCCTTGACGTTGGCTTCTGTTCCATTGTTCAGTTTTGTGTATGGGATTAAGTATGGAAAATACAATTTCAAAGTTCACAAGGAAGTCTTGTATTTTGAAGACTTGCCTGAGGCTTTTGATGGCTTTACCATCACCCAAATTTCAGATATCCATTCGGGAAGCTTGAAGGATCACAAAGCGGTGGCAAGTGGTGTACAAATGGTGTTGGATCAAAACTCTGATCTATTTGTCTTTACTGGTGACCTTGTCAACCACAGGGCGGATGAAATAGAACCTCTGATTAAGGAATTTGGAAAAATAAAAGCTGAATACGGTCAATTTTCAATCTTGGGAAATCATGATTATGGCGATTATTCTTCATGGCCGAGCCCCGAAGCCAAAATTGAAAATTTTGAGAAACTGAAGGCGCAGCATGCCAAGCTTGGTTTCGATTTGCTTTTGGATGAAAATATCCGACTAGAAAAAGACGGTCAGTCCATCGTGCTTGCAGGTGTTGAAAACTGGGGAGTAGG
Organism: Aquiflexum sp.; assembly: GCF_977115555.1. NCBI lineage: Bacteria > Pseudomonadati > Bacteroidota > Cytophagia > Cytophagales > Cyclobacteriaceae > Aquiflexum > Aquiflexum sp. The sequence goes on along the minus strand of NZ_CDSBKL010000052.1, from coordinate 1,895 downwards.
CTTTAAGGAAAAAGGTGATCTTCAAAAAGCGCTGAAAGGAACGGATCAAAAAGATTTTAAAATATTGCTGTCGCATGACCCTTCGCATTGGGATGCCCAGGTCAAAAATAATCCAAATCCTGTTCATCTGACGCTTTCGGGACATACCCATGGGATGCAGTTTGGGATTGAAACACAGTTGGTCAAATGGAGTCCTGTTCAGTACCGATATCCCAATTGGGCGGGTTTGGCTGAAGAAAGCGGGAGCTATTTGTATGTGAATAGAGGTTTTGGATTCCATGCTTTTGCCGGAAGGGTAGGGATTTGGCCGGAGATTACCGTGATCGAATTGAAAAAAGGGAAAAAACCTGCTGCAATTCACTTGGCTTCAGCTGAAAACTGAGAATGTGAATTTTAAACAAAGCATTAGGTATTGAGTTTTAAAGTCATGATTTGGTTAATCTCAATCTTGATGGTTTTAAATTTCAATGAAAAAGAAGGTGTTACACTTGATGATTTGAAGTGGAAAAACAGGATTGTTTTATATTTTCCTATCCAAGGTCAAGAGATAAAAATTGATCTCAATGCACTTGAAGTTGAAATTAAGGAAAGGAAAATCATTTTTTTATCAATTGGAGAGAAATTCACCACAAATTCAGAAGCCGTTTTCCAAAGTGATTACCTCGAAAGTCTACAAGAAAAGTTTGCGATGGAAAAAAATCAGAGCAATTGGGTGTTGATAGGATTGGATGGAGGTGTAAAATTAAATAAGGAAGGATTGCCTGATTGGGAATATATTTTCAAGACTATAGATTCTATGCCGATGAGGCAATCAGAAATCAGAAAATCATTTTAAAATATTTTTTCATCGATTATACTATTTCAATAATTGGAATACTTTTTTCAATAATCAGATCAAAAATACCCTAATCAGGTTATTTTTTAGTGAGGTTCAAGTTTTTAGATTTGGGTAATAAAAAAAAGTACTAATAATGAAGTTTTATTATTTATCTTCAAATCCGAATTCAGATGGGTATTTTGAAATCCATCATCGTGAATGTCCAAATATTCCAACATTTCATGACAGGTTGTATTTGGGTCCTTTCAACAGTGGACCGGAAGCTTTGAATCAAGCTCAATCAACCAATTCAAGATCGGTCATTTGTAAAGTTTGCCAAAGTGCATCAATGGTACCAAGATTTTCGAAATTTTCGGATTCTGATCAAATCCAATCCAATTCTTAATACTGATCAAGCAAATATTGGATTACATCTGTTGTCGTTACAATTCCTTTCAGTTCATCCCCTGCCACTACAGGCAAAGCATGAAATTCTTCATTTGCGAATATTTCTGCAATTTCTTTGATAGAATCATCTTCAGAGACCACTTTTGGTTTGGAAGTCATTACCTGACTGATGCTTAGGATTTCCAATACAGCCTCGTCAGCCCCTTCCTGATTTTCGAACAGCGCACCAAAAGTAAGTCTGTTGATATCAGTCCGGCTGATGATACCAGTAATTTTTCTTCCGGACAGCACAGGAATATGTCTTATTTTATGTTTTCTGAACATTTCCACCACTATTGAAAGTTTTTCATTTTCCTGAACAGTGAATACCTCTTTGGTCATTATTTCTTTAACTGGTTCGCGCTTTTTCATGATTATAGTTATTTTTAATGTCACCTCAATTTACATTGGTATAAAATCTCAAAAGCTGATTAAAGTCATCTTTAAAGTTGACTTTGAACTTAATTAATTTAAAAAAGATATATCTCAATCCATTTAAGTCCTAGAATTGGAAAAAAACAACAAAAGCCTTTATAGCTTTAGATTTATTCAGGAAAATAGTATTTTCGAATCCAAATCGGGGTGTGGCGCAGTCCGGTAGCGTACACGTCTGGGGGGCGTGTGGTCGCAG
>NZ_CDSBKL010000051.1:0-16443 GCF_977115555.1 Aquiflexum sp. | reverse complement strand
TGCGGAGGCAAAGGCTGCAACGTCTGTAAAGGTACCGGATGGGTAGAAATCGGCGGTTCGGGAATGGTGGATCCCAATGTTCTGGAAAATTGTGGCATTGATTCCCAAAAATATACCGGTTTTGCCTTTGGAATGGGTATCGAGCGCATTGCCATGCTCAAATACCAGATCAAGGACCTCAGGTTATTTACAGAAAATGATGTGAGGTTTCTCCGGCAATTCAAGCCAATGCTTTAAGCCAAGCGCTTTCTCGGAAACGGGGAAGCGCTTTTTAATTGGAAAGAATCCTGAAAGACTCCAGATAGGAAGCGGCTTCTTTGATTAGATTTGGGTTTTTTCCGGCTCCGTTTCCGATGACCACCACATCAGCACCGGATTCGAAGGCTGTTTGGATTTTGTCCCTTGTATTGAGTCCGCCACCAACAAAAAGCGGAGACTTTATTTTTTTCTTAACCGCCCTGATGATTTCTGCTGAGACAGGATGTGGTGCCCCACTTCCTGCATCCAGATAAAAATACTGCAATCCCAAAAAATGCCCAGCCAAGGCAGTGGCTACGGCCAATTCAGGATGGTGGTTGGGTAATGGAATGGTCTGACTGATATAATGGACACTGGTAGTTTGTCCCCCATCCACCAACATATATCCAGTCGGCAGCACCTCCACTTTACTTTTATCCAAAATCGGTGCAATACTCACATGCTGCCCTATCAGCAGATCAGGATTTCGGCCGGAAATCAAAGAAAGAAAAAGAATGGCATCCGCCAAAGGCGAAAATTGAAGTGAATTGCCTGGAAAAATAACCACCGGAATATCGGGGCTTACACTTTTGATAAATCTGATGATTTCACCGATTGTATTTTGCTGGATCAGACTTCCCCCCAAAAAGAAAAAATCGATTTTGAGCTGAACAGCCTCCTGAAGCTGATTTTCAAATAGTACCGGGGACTGGATATCATCCGGGTCGATAAGCCATGCAATGCCTTTTCGGCCTGATTCCGTCAATTCCTGTAGCTTCAGGCCTACATTATTTTGCATCCTCCTCAGGTTTCTTTTTTGGTTCGTTCACTCTATTTAAAAATTGCTCCCTTCCATAATTGATAGCAATCGGGAGTAAAGCAGCTCCTAATCTTCCCATAAATCCGGGGTCACTTTTGCGAGTGAGTTTTTCTTTAATCTCTTCATCCAAAAGACCTTCCTTTTCCAATGCTTCAAGGACTTTTTTTGTCTTTTTGTTTTTTTTCCCACTAAAAATCTTGTAGACAGCAAATGCAACAACAGCCCCTGCAAGGACTGCTCCTCCTATTTTGATATAGTCCTCAGATTCTTTCTGTGCAATATCCAATTGCATCTTGAGGGTCTGCTCCAGTTCCTCAGCCTTTTTGGTCAAATCACTCTTCATCGTCTGACCTTCTTTTAGACTTAAAAACAAAAGCTCTGATCACTTCCTGGAAACCCCGAATCAGGGTCTTGGAATCCTTTAGAAAATAAAGCAGCACCAACATGAGCAAATAAATCAAAGCCACATACATAAAACCCTTAGAGGGAGAGTGCATCAATTCACTCAAATAAAAAGCAAGTGAAAAACTGGCAAAAAAAACCACAATTACAGAAACTGTACCCATGACCACAAGCAGAAATACCCGTGCCATGACTGTGGAAATCTGCTCATTGATTTCATCTTTAACCAGCTGCACCCTCACGTCTATGAGTTGCTTGACTGTTTGTATGATTTCAGAAACATTCAGCATAATTGGAAGATTTAACGGCTCAGATTGATTTTCTAATTCTTTACAATATAAGCTAAAAAGACCATTTCAGAAACTTTCCATTGTTTCTGATTCTTCACTGCCCTCGTAATACTTGAATCTCAAAACTGCTTCCAAGGCCTTTTGGATAGCTTTATTGATGGGCATTTGCTCCGAAGTCAGTTGAAAATCAATGTTGTAGAGTTGGGAATAGGCATCCCCGCTCAAGGGAACGGGCATTCCTTCATTTACCGCAAGGGAAGCGGCTTCGTATTTTTCCTTTTTCCCTTCTTTAATTTTTTTACAGGTGATGATCTCTTTTTTGGCCAACCTATTTCTACGCGCCGAAGAACCAAAAAGCCTGCAAATCATCCCCCTGTTTTGATAATCGGAACAAAATCCCATAGATCCGTCCGCAGAAGTGGCTTTGTAAACGACACAAGGTTCCTCCACGATTTTTGATTCCAGTAGCGTAAGGGCTGCCTCCGCTTTTCCTTTTTCATACAAATCAAAAGCCAAGGGTAGAAATTCCAAAACAGAGGCACTCACTTTGGGATTGGCACAACAAAACCCACATCCGGAGATGCAGCCAATCTGACTTGCATCTAAAAATAGCTTGATTTCGGCATCCAATTCTTCAAATACCCTTCTTACTTCCTGCGACTTCTGTTGAAGATTCATATTCCCGATTTTTAAAAGCCTGCGAAAGTAAAAAGAGTTCTGTATCAAAACAATAGGCCTTAACGAATCATTTTGGAGTTTTTGATTTTATGCATTTATTTCGGCTTACTTTCCTTACCAATCCTTTAAGTCCTATATTTAATTTTCATTTCCAAAAACCAACTTTAACACCGAATAATGAGCAGTAGATTTGACAATTTTGAAGAAAAAAGAGAGGAGAAAATCCGTAAAGCCTTTAAAGAGCGTGATTGGAACGAAATCAAAAGTGCAGATTCTTGGGCTATATTTAAGGTAATCGCTGAGTTTGTGGAAGGGTTTGAAAAACTCTCCAAAATTGGTCCGTGTGTCTCTGTTTTTGGTTCGGCGAGAACTCCCTCCAACAATCCGCATTATATCATGGCCGAAGAAATCTCAGCCAAACTCGTGAGGCATGGCTATGGAGTCATCACAGGAGGCGGACCGGGTATCATGGAAGCTGCAAACAAAGGTGCGAGTTCTGAAAACGGCAAGTCTGTCGGACTCTGCATCAAATTGCCTTTTGAAGCCAAGGGAAACATCTACATAGACCCGGACAAAATGATCATGTTTGATTATTTCTTTGTCAGAAAAGTCATGTTCACAAAATATTCCCAAGGATTTGTCGTGTTACCCGGAGGGTTTGGGACATTGGATGAACTTTTTGAGGCATTCACCTTGATCCAAACCATCAAAATAGGAAGGTTTCCCATTGTATTGGTCGGCAAGGCTTTTTGGGAAGGCCTGATCGAATGGATCAAAAATACCCTGCTTGAAAAATACGGATACATCAGCAAAGAAGACCTTGACCTGTTTTATCTTGTAGACGATGCTTCGGAGGCAGTCAAGGTTATTGATGAATTTTACAGTAAATATTTGCTCACCCCCAATTATTGATTTTGAGACGATACCACCTTTATATCATTTACAGCCTGATTGCAGGACTTCTTATTTGGAATCTTTTTTTACAGTTTGGGGAAAAAACCGCAAATCCAAATGGAGAGGAAGTCCTTGTAAGGTCAGCGGAAGGGGAGCATTTTCGGATTAACATTCCTGATGCAAAAGTCAGGATCTTTGAAATCCCAAAAAAAATAACCTTCGCAAACGAGACAGTTCCCTTGGAGCAGGCAGATGTTTTTGAAAGGTTTGAAAGGGAAATTTACGTCAATGCCTATTGGCAGTCCAATATGATCCTGTTGATGAAAAGAGCCGGAAAATACCTGCCGACGATTGAAAAAATCCTTCAGGAACAAGGTGTCCCCGATGATTTCAAATACCTGGCTATGGCCGAGTCCGGACTGTTAAATGTGATATCTTCTGCCGATGCAAGGGGATTCTGGCAAATCATGGAAGGCACTGCCAAAGATTACAAGCTTGAAGTCAGTGATGATGTGGATGAAAGATACCACCTCGAAAAATCAACTTTGGCAGCATGCAAGTACCTGAAAACTGCCTACAGCAAATTTGGAAATTGGACTTCTGTCGCCGCAAGTTACAATATCGGCATCACAGGAATCCGGAAGAGGAAGGAGGAGCAAAACCAAAGTAATTATTATAACCTTTATTTGGTCGAGGAGACTAGTAGGTACCTTTTTAGGATTTTGGCATTCAAGGAAATCTTTGAAAATCCCAAAAAATATGGTTTCGAGCTTTCCGAAGAAAACATTTATAAGCAACCCCTTTTTAGAGAATTAAAGGTAAACCAATCCATAAACAGTCTTGCAAATTGGGCTATTCAACACAGCAGTAATTACAAAGAATTGAAAATCCACAACCCTTGGCTCAGGTCCCAAAAGCTCAAGATCAAAAAAGGGGGTGATTATATCATAAAATTACCTATAAACTGACCTATTTTTATTCATAACTTATCAATGTGATTTTATTTTCAATAAATTAACAGTGAATATCCTCTTCATATGAAAAAACTATTGATTTTTCTTATCGCATTAATCGTTATTGGATTCGTTGCTTTCAGGAGCTTTCCAATATTGATCAACAAATATTTAAACAGCAATGCTGACAGGCTGATTTCCAATATGATCACCCGAACAAGCAGCTTTGGCGAACACGAGGTTACATTTGGAGAGATAGCCTTGAATTACGATTATTCCGGCACTTATCTCAAAATTAAAAATATCCGTGTAACTCCTTCAGAAAGTCTTGGTAAAGATAGGATAACAGTCAATCTTACAATTGACTTCATTGACCTGACCGGGTTTAAATGGTTCCCTTTTTTATTTAATAATACCATTACTGTTGATTCTGCATTGGTAGATAATATCAATATCATATCATCTTCCCCACCGTGGGATTCACTTTTCAACGAACCCAAAAAACCCAAGAAAAAATCCGGCAAAGACTATGACCTGATTGAGGTAAAAAATTTCCGCATGAAGGATTTATCAGTGGAAATAAAAAACAACCTCTATGATTCCGTCAGGATATCCTTGGTTAAAATGAATGTGAATGCCAAAGATTTCAAGCTGACAAAAGAGGATATTGAGAACCCAAAGTCACTTTTTGAAGTGGAAATGATCCATGGAAGTATAGAAAAAGCACAGTTCCACTTTGATAAATTTCGCCAATCTACTTTGGTGAAAGACATTGTTTTTGATACAAAGACAAAGAAAATGACATTCGGCTACATCGGGCTCCACAATAAGCTAGATCGCTACGCTTATACTTCTCTTTTTGAAAACAGGGAAAGTTGGATAGACATCAGCAAAACCAAAATGGAATTGGCCGGAGTCAATTTTGGGAATTACCTCAAAAATGGAATTGTAGAAATAGACTCCCTTACTGCCAATGGACTTCATCTGGAGCTTTTTGTCGACAAAAGGAAAAAAGAGGATCTCAAAAAGCGACCCCAAATGATCCACCAAACCATGCAAAACCTCAAGCAGGTCATCCATATTGAGCATCTGTTTGTGAATGACGCTTACATCAGAATAGAAGAAAGGCCCGACAATGCTTCTCCAAGAGCTGCATTTTTATATTTCTCTGACCTCAATGCCCATATTAGAAACGTTTCCAATTTTGTAGAAAGAAGGGGGAAAAACAGGACGCTTGAATTGGACCTTTCAGCCAAACTGATGGGAGAAGGTCCCCTTACCGCCAATGTCAAGTTTGATCTTGAAAATCCTGAGGGCAAATTTACATTGAAAGGAACTCTCGGGAAAATAAGACTCAGTTCTTTGAATTCCATGATTGAACCTGAAGCCAAAGTAGGGCTTAAATCCGGAACCATCGACCGGATGGACTTTAACATACTTGGCAATGATTACGACGGTTCGGGAGAACTTATCATCAGATACGAAAATCTAGAAATGGAACTGCTAAATAAAAACTATGAAGCCGATGAAAAAATACTGAGGAAGATCGGTTCCTTCTTTGCAAATAAAATTGTCATCAAATCAAATAACCCCAATAAAAAAGGAGAAGTAAAAAAAGGGAACGTATATTTTATCAGAGAAACGCATAAATCTATGTTTGCTTATTGGTGGAAGCTGATTTTTTCAGGAATGAAATCCACCATCACCGGAGAAAGTATGGAAGAAATGAAGCAGAAAGCTTTGGAAAAAAACAATCCTGCCGCCTCTTCCACCGGGCAAGACAAATCAGCTGAAAAAAAGGAAACAGACAAGAAAGCGACCAAAGAAGCCAAAAAAGAGGCAAAGGAAGAAAAAAAGCAAGAACGTAAGAACCAAAGAGAAGAGAAAAAAGCTGCAAAAAAAGACGGCACGCTCACAGATTAAATCAGGAGGGGAAAATATTGAAATACTTTTTACCCCAGATTCATATCCATAATATTTTATTAAACCATAACCGGTGTTTGGGGGTTTTATGATTGGATTCGACTGGGAATCCCACCCATAAATTCGTACTTTTGCGAGCTTGAATAAAATGCAAAATCCCTCCATGTCCGAACTGTCAATAGAAAAAAAAGAAGAATTTATCGAAATTTTTGGTGCTAGGGAACACAACCTTAAAAACATCGATATCAGTATTCCAAGGAATAAATTGGTAGTCATCACCGGGCTAAGTGGCAGTGGAAAAAGCTCACTTGCATTTGACACCATCTACGCTGAGGGACAAAGACGGTATATGGAAAGCTTTTCAGCTTATGCCCGATCTTTTTTGGGAGGAATGGAAAGACCCGATGTGGATAAAATCAACGGACTTTCACCGGTAATCTCTATTGAACAAAAGACGACTTCAAAAAACCCAAGGTCAACAGTAGGAACGGTCACTGAAATCTATGATTTTATGAGATTGCTTTATGCAAGAGCAGGGGATGCATATTCTTACCTCACAGGAAAGAAAATGATCCGGCAGACAGAAGACCAGATCATAGAGCAATTGTTTGACAAGTTCAAAGATCAAAAACTATACATACTTGCACCGATCGTAAAAGGCCGGAAGGGACATTATAGAGAGCTTTTTGAGCAGGTCCGGAAATTGGGTTTTTCGAAAGTCAGGATAGACGGAGTTGTCATGGATGTGGTGCCAAAGATGCAGGTAGACCGGTACAAAATCCACGATATCGAAATAGTCATAGACAGGATTGTGGCAGAAGAAGAAGATAGGTTCCGAATCAGCCAATCCCTAAAAACAGGGCTTCAACATGGCAAAGGCGTCATCATGCTCCGAGATGAAAAAGGAGAAATCCACCATTTTTCAAAGTTTTTGATGGATCCTGTCACCGGACTGTCATATGATGAACCTGCACCCAACAGCTTTTCTTTCAACAGTCCTTATGGCGCTTGTCCAGCTTGTAACGGCCTGGGAGTCATCGAGGAAATTACCATCGAAAATATCATACCTGACCGGAGCCTCAGCATCAGCAGAGGAGGCATTGCTCCTTTGGGTGAATACAGAGATGTATGGATTTTCAAAAAAGTGGAAGCCATTCTGAAGCACTACAAATGCAGCATCACCACGCCTATAGAAAGCCTGCCGGAGGAAGTAATAGATATTTTACTCTATGGAGACAAAATCGAAGTAGCTGTAGAATCGGTAAAATATCCCGGAACGGAATGGCATACCACCTTTGAAGGAATTGTGAATTTTCTACAGAAGCAGCAAGAAGGCGGAACAGAAAAAATCCTGGATTGGGTCAATGAGTTTACTACTACCAAAACCTGCCCAGAGTGTAATGGCTACAGGTTGAAAAAAGAAGCGCTGCATTTCAAGATTGATGAAAAACACATTGGAGAGCTTGCCATGATGGATATCACCGCTTTGGGAGGCTGGTTTGATGGATTGGAAAGCAGGATGTCAGAAAGACAGCAGGTCATCGGTAAAGAGGTATTGAAAGAAATCCGAAAGCGGATTGGATTTCTTCTTGACATTGGATTGGATTACCTTTCCCTTAACAGACCTTTGAGAACGCTTTCAGGTGGCGAAGCACAGCGTATCCGACTTGCGACACAGATCGGAACTCAATTGGTGGGCGTGCTGTATATTTTGGATGAACCGAGCATCGGACTGCATCAAAGGGACAATGTCAAATTGATCAAAGCCCTACAGGATCTCCGTGATTTGGGCAACTCAGTCCTCGTGGTAGAGCATGACAAAGATATGATGCTTCTTTCAGACTATGTGGTGGATATCGGCCCCGGCGCAGGAAGACATGGGGGACAAATTGTAGCGGCGGGTACTCCGGATGAATTTTTGAAACAAAGAAGCATTACCGGAAAATACCTCACCCATGAGCTATCCATCAAAGTGCCTGATCAAAGAAGGAAGGGAAGCGGAAACTTCCTGGATCTAAAAGGGGCCAAAGGAAATAACCTGAAAAATGTAACGCTCAAACTCCCCTTGGGAACCATGGTTTGTGTCACTGGAGTTTCCGGTAGCGGTAAAAGTTCCCTGATTCATGAGACCTTGTTTCCCATCTTAAACCAGCATTTCTACAATTCAAAAAAAGAGCCTTTGGCATATGATACCATAGATGGGCTAAAGCACCTTGACAAAGTCATTGAGGTTGACCAATCCCCGATCGGCAGAACCCCAAGATCTAATCCAGCCACTTATACAGGCGTTTTTTCGGATATCAGAACATTATTTACAGAGCTTCCTGAATCCAAAATCCGGGGATATAAACCAGGCAGGTTTAGTTTCAATGTCAAAGGTGGCAGGTGTGAGGACTGCGAAGGGGCAGGGATGAAACTCATTGAAATGGATTTTCTTCCAGATGTACATATTCCCTGCGAAACCTGCAAAGGGAAGCGATACAACAGAGAAACACTTGAAGTCAGGTTCAAAGGAAAATCGATCTCTGACGTCCTCGACATGACTGTAGAGCAGGCAGTTGAGTTTTTCGAAAACCAACCAAAAATCCTCAGGAGGATCCAAACCCTCAATGATGTCGGTCTTGGATATATCACTCTTGGGCAACATGCTACCACCCTATCAGGAGGCGAGGCACAGCGGGTCAAGTTGGCCACCGAGCTTTCCAAAAAAGATACAGGAAAGACATTCTACATCCTTGATGAACCTACGACAGGATTACATTTTCAGGATATCGAACATTTATTGGAAGTTTTGAACAGGCTAGTAGACAAAGGGAATACGGTTCTTATCATTGAGCACAACATGGATGTCATCAAAATGGCAGACCATGTAGTAGACATAGGATTGGAAGGCGGCGAAAAAGGCGGTCAGATAATCGCGGAAGGTACACCTGAACAAATTGCAAAAGATAAAAGGAGTTATACTGCAAAGTTTTTGCGGGAGGAATTGAACTGATAAAAGCATATGACCTCAAAATGGCAGGATTTTACCTATCAATAAAAAAGACCGAATGCTTAATGCCGACATGTCTATATTTGAAGGAAGGCCATGAATAGGACGAGATTATATTGGATTTTACAGATTTTGGGTTGGTCAGGATATGCTTTGATCAACCTTTTCTTTGTTTCTTTGGATCGAAGAATCACTCCTGTTCAGATAGGAGCTTATTCCTCTTTGGCGGCATTTTACTTTTTGTCCACGCATGCATTCAGGTATGCGATCAAGAAATATGGTTGGTTGAATTTAAATTTTACCAAACTTCTTTCCAATACGCTCCTAACATTGGGAGTGTTGAGTATTTTGAATACCATAGCCCAGATTATCATTAGTTGGGTATTTGGTACGCTCAATCCAGAAACTGAATTTAGGCTTATCGTCATTTCAGGAAATATCTTTGTCAGCTTTCTGTTCTATTCGCTTTGGAGCATGGTATATTTTCTGTTTCATTTTTTGGACAGTTACAACCAATCGCTTAGATACCAGGCCAAGATCAACGAAATTCAGCTGAATCACCTCAAAAGCCAGCTAAACCCTCATTTTATATTCAATGCACTTAACAGCGTAAGGGCATTGGTAGACGAAGACCCTGCCAAAGCAAAACTTGCCATCACCCAGCTATCCAATATTTTGCGGTTTTCCCTGATGATGGATAAAAAGAGAACCATTGATTTCGAAAATGAAATCAATACTGTGAAAGATTACCTTAACTTGGAGACCATCAGGTTTGAAGAAAGGCTTCAGGTCAAATATGACATTGAACCCTCTGCCTATGACTATAAAATCCCACCGATGATGCTGCAGACAATCGTCGAAAACGCCATCAAACATGGAATCTCCAACAGGGTAAAAGGTGGATTGGTCGAAATCAAATGTAAGGAAGGAATTTCAGATGATTTGATCATTCAGGTCAAAAACAGCGGACAACTGAAAAACAATACCATAGGTAGAAAAAAAGAAAGAGAAGGTCACGGTATCAACAATACCATGCAGCGGTTGAAGCTGATATATGGTGACAGGGCTACATTTAAGATATACAATTCAGAAAGTGATTTTGTAATTACAGAAATAAAAATTCCAAAACAAAACCCTAACTTAGGTTAAAAATTCAATAAGATGAGAGCACTTGTAATAGACGACGAAAGACTGGCAAGGAAAGAACTGATCAACTTGCTATCACAATATGATCAAGTTGAGATAGTTGGCGAAGCCAATAACGTGGATGATGCCAAAGAGAAAATAGAAGCATTGGCCCCGGATGTAGTCTTTCTCGATATCCAAATGCCTGAAAAAACAGGTTTTGATTTATTGGAAGAATTAGACAATGTACCTCATGTGGTATTTACCACTGCCTATGACGAATATGCCATCAAAGCATTTCAGGTCAATGCCTTGGATTATCTTTTAAAACCTATTGAACCAAAGCGATTGGGAGAAGCTATTGAGCGCCTGTTGAAAATATTAAATGAAAGTCAGGACAAATCTGAAGAGTTGGGTTCATTTGCAGGGAGAAAACTCACCTTAGATGACCAGGTTTTTGTAAAGGATGGAGACCGTTGTTGGTTTGTCAAACTATCAAATGTGAGGCTTTTTGAATCGGATGGAAACTATATCAAGGTTTATTTTGATAACTTCAAGCCAATGATCCACAAATCACTCAATGCCCTTGATGAGAGGTTGAGTGAAAAATCATTCTTCAGAGCAAGCAGAAAACACATCATTAACCTGAGCTGGGTGGAGGCAATAGAGCCTTGGTTTAATGGAGGACTTGTTGTGACCCTCAAAGGAGGTGACCGAATTGAAGTCAGTAGAAGACAGGCTGCAAGATTCAAAGATATGATGAGTCTATAAAAATGTTTAATGGATTATTGGAGAAATTTTAAATAAATATTGATTGTGAAAACTATAATTTGTAAATAGTCATTTGTATAATTTTCACCACCAATAAAAATTATTTAATATTTATTATAACGTATTATTTCCCGCAAAAAATATATGAAAGAGGAAAGAATTCTGATCGTCGAAGATGATGTAAACATAGCCGAAAACATTGAAGAGATTTTAGAACTTTTAGGTTACGTCAATATTGACATCGCAAACTCCGCCAACCAAGCCATCAAAGTCGTCAAAAAATACAGACCTGACTTGGTATTTATGGATATCAAGCTCAAGGGAGATAAAGATGGTATCGAACTGGGAGAAATCATCAAACAAATGGTGGATGCGCCTTTGGTTTATGTAACATCATACAGTGATCCTACCATCATTGAACGAGCAAAAAGGATTAATCCAGCAGGCTTTATTGTAAAACCATTCAACACAAATGACATTCATGCCATTGTGGAAATTGTACTTTACAATAAAAGAACTAAGCCTGCAGCAGAGACTGTTGCTGTAAGAACCAAAGACGAAAGTCCATACCTTGTTGCAGATGCGGTTTTTATCAAAGCAGACAATGCCTATGAAAGGGTGCCATATGAGGAAATCTACTATGTGGAAGCCAATGGAAATATGGTAACGATCTATACAAAGGCAAGAAATTTTACCATCAGAAAATCCATGAAAGACATGGAAGAAAAGCTTCCACCACATCTTTTCCTTCGGGTGCAGAAGTCATTTATTGTACAACTTGCACAGATAGAAAGCTTCAACACCAAGGACATCAATCTTAAAATGGGTGCTGTAGTACAAGTGGGAAGACAATATTATAACAGCTTCCTTGCGAAATTGAATACCATTACTGAAAGTTGATTTTTCAGAACAAATAAAAAAGGTGAGCATGACTCACCTTTTTTTTATTCAAAAAACCAAACAATCAACTAAACTATCTTTCAAGGTAGAATTCTTGGCCTACTGAAGCTGTAACGAATAGTGCCTTTTCAAAAGATCCTTTAAACTTTTTCTTAATTTCTTCTTTATTACCATAAAATTCGGCCACCACTTCTCCATATTTATTGATTATCGTGATAGTCGGAAGTTCTTTCAGATCGGATAGATCCAATTCAAATTCCTGAATGGCATTTTCCCGAACTTCATCCAATCCCAAATTATATTCCATCGGGATTACCTCGTTGATTCGATCAACTTTCGCCTCGGCCTTCGCAGCCCACAAGATTGTCAATGCCATCATTAATCCTAAAAAGGCACAAACTGTTTTTTGAGTTAAAATAGTTGGTTTCATTTTCTTCTAATTTTTAATTTTCTGTGTAAGGTTTAATTTCTTTGGATGCGTTCATTGCATCATATATTTGGTATATGCCAAATTCTGATCCCATTTTTACAATGTGCTGAATATCAATAGTTTAAATGATCAATATAAGATAAAGTGTGTACGATACCGAACATATGATTTACTCTAATGATACAGTTGGATAACACCAATTGGCTAAAAATTGGTTGCATAAAAAAACATTAAAAAGTAAAAAAACCGATAGAATTCAGAATATTCTATCGGTTTGCTAAAAATAAATTAAAATCTACAGAAGATCATTTGCTAGATTAGCGAGTTCCGATCTTTCCCCCTTTTCTAGCTTGATGTGGGCATATAAAGGATGGTCTTTTACCCGATCTATCAAATAAGATAAGCCATTACTCTGACTGTCTAGATATGGTGTATCGATCTGAAAAATATCTCCTGTGAAAATAATCTTGGTATTTTCACCTGCCCGGCTGATGATGGTCTTTATCTCATGTGGAGTCAGGTTTTGTGCCTCATCCACGATAAAGAAAATGTTGGAAAGGGATCTTCCTCGGATATAGGCCAAAGGCTGGATCACCAATTTCTCCTGATTCACCAATTCAGTGATTTTTTGAAATTCCTTGTCAGACTCTTTGAATTGGTTTTGGATAAACTTAAGATTATCCCAAAGGGGCTCCATATAAGGGTTCAATTTGGATTTGATATCTCCCGGTAGGAAGCCAATATCCTTATTACTCAAAGGTACAATTGGTCTTGCCAAAAAAATCTGCTTGTAATCCCTCCTTTGCTCCAATGCGCCTGCAAGTGCCAAAAGCGTCTTTCCTGTTCCGGCGACACCTTGGATCGATACAAGTTTAATCCTTGGGTTTAAAATGGCATGCAGCGCAAAGGCCTGCTCGGCATTCTTTGGTTTGATATTATAAGCAAGCTTTTTATCTACACGCTCGAGCATATTTTCCTCCGAGTTGTAGTATGCCAACACAGAGTTTTTCTCACTCTTAAGGATGTAAAAAGCATTGGCTTTCCTTTTTTTGTTGCCCAAAACAAACTTTGCTTCGACAGCATGATTTTCATATACCCTGTTGATAATGTCAGGCTCTATCCCATCGAGGTAAAATTTACCTGTATTTTCAAGCTCAGAGAGGTTTTTGATCTTACCCGTTTCGTAGTCCTCTGCATGGATGTCAAGGGATTTGGCCTTGAGACGGAGATTGATGTCTTTGCTGACAAGGATTACCTTTCTTCCTTTTTCCATTTGCTGACAATGGAGTGCAGCATTGAGGATTTTGTGGTCGTTTTTTTCTTCACCAAAGATGAGGTTGGCATTGATATTATTGTCGGGATTCATCAAGACCCGAAAATATCCTTTGGTCTTTCCGTTGAGCGGCGTCCAATTATGGATCATGTTATCCTTGGCTAACCCGTCGAGCAGCCTGATAAATTCACGGGCTTCAAAGTTTTTGGTATCATTTCCCTTTTTGAACTGATCGAGCTCCTCCAATACAGTAATCGGGATGACCACATCATGTTCTGCGAAGTTCATGATGGAGTTGTGTGCATATAGGATCACCGAAGTATCCAACACAAAGATTTTACGGTCTTTATCGGATTTGGCTCTAGGCATAGGTTAATAATTTACTAGGTTTTTGTTAGTAAAAAGATAGAGAAATAAAAATTAGATTACCATTGTATCAATAGAAAATAAGATTGTTAACAAAAAGGAAAATCTTAGACTGTTGATTTTCAGGAGGAAAAGTTTACAAAAATCCTGAATCCCTTAATTTCTTTTCCAATACCTATAAAGTATAAGCACCGGTAATACTTTGAAGAAAAATCAGGAAATCAGATAGAACAAAGAATTAAAATCTGACCTCATGAATGCCTCAGCTAACAACAAAACCCTATTATTAGGGTCGGATTTACAGAAACAAATTCAAAAAAGTCCCGGATTCAGTTTTTCAACTTATAGATTTTCCCATCTGCTTTGGTCAGGATATAAACCTGTCCGTTTTTGTCCTGTCCGAATTTGAGGTCCACCCTCGGTTTTCCACACAATTCCTGAAGCGTGGTTTCTTTTCCTCCGATCTTGATTCCTACTTTTTGAACAAAAGGATTTGCAGCATCAAGGTCCGCAAAGAAGACATTTCCCGAAGGAACATCTCCCAAAAGCAGTTTATCTTTAAATTCTCCTGAAGTCGGAAAATAACCTGCAATAACAGCTGCCATGTCATCATGGTCAAACTGTAAATAAGGATAAGTCGCCCCGATCTTTGCATCATCCTCATTCAAAGCAAAGACTTTGTCCATATCGGCATAGGGATCAATGATAAATGTACCTTCCCTAAATGGCCAACCATAAAACCTGCCCGGCAGGATGGCATTGATTTCCTCGATGTTTTTATGCCCGATTTCAGAGGCAAACATCCTTCCGCTTCGATCCCAAAAAATCCTGTTAGGATTGCGGAACCCATAAGCAAAAACCTCACCTGCTTTTGTTGGATCTGCAGCAAATGGATTGCTTGAAGGAATTCCATATCTGCCGTTTTTGCTGTTATTTCCTTGTGGATCTATCCTAAGGATGCTACTCCAAACGGATTTCCCCTGATGGTCTGAAATAAAAACAAATCCGTTTTCGGCACTGCCCCCATCTCCGATTCCTATGTACAACAAACCATAATCCTCATCTTCCGGCTTGGAATGGGGATTAAAGGCAATTTCCTGCATGCCGTGGATTTGTGTGACGACATTTACGCGGAGGAGCTCGCGGCTTTCCCCAACAAAGGATTTTGAAGAAGGATTTGCTGTTTTCCATTCGGTGAGTACCCACTGCATCGTCACTTTGATACTGTCCGCATAGCTAAAATCAGCAGCCTTAGATCTCGGTTTCTCGGTGTGGGAAGTATAGAGCAATCCATTTTTTTCATACTCCGGATGAAATGCATAACTGCCAAAACCTGTTGCCAAACCCGGTTTGGAGACAAAATCCGGCCTTAAAGCTTTCAGATCAAAAAACAATTTGGGCTTTCCTCCCACAAGTTCATACATTTTCCCATGCTGATCCTGTACAAAAAGCCTCCCTGAAACAGGTTCACTTTCCATTTTGGTGATTTTGGCCAAAGGTGAAATGGAATCAGAAGCAGGTATTTGGGCAAAAAATTCAAGTTCTAAAGACAAACCAGAATCGGTTATTTTCTCGGGAATGGGGTCTTCCAAAGCCTCTCTGGCATCCGTATTACCACGATCTACAGACTCAAAAGAATGCATGTAACTTAATAGTGCTTCTATTTCCGCCTCAGAAAGTAAAGGGAAGGCAGGCATCAGGACTTTATATTCCTCCATTAATATTTTGGTCCGCTGATCTCCCTTATCCAAGAGCTGTTGTGGATTTTTGATAAAGGATTTGATCCAGTCAGACTCGATTTGGGTAGTCAGGCCACTGAGATTAGGACCGATAGTCTTTTGGGTGAAGTTGTGACAGGAGGAGCAATTTTGCTCAAACAATGACTTTCCAATGGCTATTTGTTCTGAGTCAGTAGGGATATCCTGACCAAAAGGATGGTTACTTTTTGTGTTGCATCCAATAATCATTAGACAACCTAATGCAATGGAAAGGGCTTGTTTTTTCATTAAAGCATTTCTTGGGATTACCTTAAACCTAAAAATTTTTAGTCAAGATTGAAATAAAAATATTTTGGCGTTCATCTCACTGCCGCAATCGATTAGGAAGCTCAAGGCTGTTTTATTTTTGATAGTGGAAATAACGAATACCTTACGAATCCAATTGGTTTTTTTCAAACCCGAAAGAAAAACCCAAATTAGGAGATAGGCGGAATTTTAACTTCCAATTGTTGTACGGAATCCGCCAAGTACTAATGCCATTCCATAACAGGGCGGGATTTAATTCTTTCTCTTTTTCAATCATTTGGTTAGATTTTTAACGTTGTATTCTTGTGTCACTTTTTGTCATGATACAAAAAGTAACCAAAAAAATCTAGCGCAATAATCCTCCC
>NZ_CDSBKL010000050.1:0-16573 GCF_977115555.1 Aquiflexum sp. | reverse complement strand
TTCGGGATGCGTGCTTTCAAATTCAGCAACAAAATCAACCCCCGAAAGCCATCCGGTGATTTCATTGAATTTCTGGGACGAAGTGTAGTTTTTGCTGTTTTCTTCCAAGTCAAAACCGATCATGTTGACGTACATACCGGCGCAATACCTTGCGTCTGAAAGATTGGTTACTGAACTGATTTTTACAAACGAACGGAGGGCCATGCTTCTGTTTTGATGATTTTTGGATGCTAAGGTAAAAATTTCAGGTTAAAAATGTATTTTTGCTGACGCTTAGAACCTGCTTATGCTTAAGATTCACCCACTTTACTTTCTTAGCCTGATTGCTTTTCTGTTTTCCTGTGCCGAAACCGAAACACCCCAAACTGATTTTGGTTTGGATTACCAACCCCTCGAGGTGGGTTTGTTTTGGGAATATGAGGTAAATGAAACCATTGTATTTGGAGAAAGCGATGAGGAAAGCAGTACCTTTTTTTTGAAGGACAGGATTATTTACAACTATTTCAATGTTGAAAATGAATTAGTGTTTGTCTTGGCAAGGGAAAAATCCACAAATGGTACCGATTGGGAAATCATTGGGAATTATTTGATGCAGTACCGAAACCTGACATTACTAAGGACCTTTGAGAACAAAAAGACCGTAAATTTGGTTTTTCCTCCTGAGTTGGAGAAAACTTGGGATGCGCAAATATTCAATGCCGGCGATCCCGATGAGTATGAAATCTCATTTCTTGGAAATATCGATGTTGGATCCCAATCATTTTCCCAATCATTGAAAGTCCTTCAAGAGGAAGAAGATGATGAAATTACATTCAGGGATAACAGGTATGAAGTGTTTGCCAAAGGAATTGGCTTGGTGGAGCAATATTATGAGGTTTTTACCTATTGCTCGAGGAATGATTGTCTCGGACAAAAGATTGTCGACTCAGGACGGTTGACACATCTAAAAATAAAAGCATATGGTAAGCTTTAGCCGACTTCTATTTTCAGTATGTTGTTTTTTTATTGTCTCCATTTCTTTTGGACAAAACAGGTATGCCGTCCACTTCAAGTATAAGCCCCAAGATTCTTTTTCCCTAAGCCGGCCTGCTGAGTTTCTGTCAGACGAAGCTGTTGCAAGAAAAGCAAGGTTTGAGATACCTGTGGACAGCCTTGATTTGCCTGTTTCTTCAAAATACGTTTCTGGCTTGGCCCAGAAATCCACCAAAGTCCTCTTTAATATCAATTGGTTGAATGCATCCCTTGTGGAGGCCGATGCTGAAAAAATCGATGAGATAGCTGCGCTTCCCTATGTAAAGAAGGTTGTATTGGCAGCTCCTGGCAAAAGTTCCGTCGGAAGGTTGGGCTTCAGCAATAAAGTCGGTGCAAGTTACCCTTTGAAGCATAATGCAAAAACCGAAACAAACCCTTATGACTTCCAAAATGACTTGATAGGCATACCTGCTATGCATGCGGAAGGGTATAAAGGAAATGGAATTACGATTGCAGTTTTTGATGCAGGTTTTCCGGGAGTCAACACTATTCCTGCTTTTGCCCATTTGTTTACCAACAACCGGATAGTTGCCACGGCGGATTTTGTACATATCGGAAACAGCAATGTTTTTAATTATAACCAGCACGGCACGAATGCCCTTTCTCTGATTGCTGCCAATCAGGAAACCCTCTTGGTCTCCGGCGCGCCTGATTCCAAATACATCCTAGGTATCACGGAAGATGTTCCCACCGAATACCGGATTGAAGAATACAATTGGGTTCGGGCTGCCTCTTGGGCTGACAGTCTTGGGGTGGATATTATCAGCAGTTCCTTGGGCTATTGGGATTTTGATGATCCCAGTATGGATTATACCATTGCTGATTTGGATGGGAAAACAGCCACCATTACCATTGGGGCAGACATCGCTTCCAAAAAAGGTATATTGATAGTTACAAGTGCCGGGAATTATGGTTCCAGAGGCGCCTCTTCCATCATTGCCCCGGCAGATGCTGTAGGGATATTATCAGTCGGTGCGGTTAATGCCGACCTTGTCAGGGCAGGGTTTAGTTCTCAAGGACCGACTGCCGATGGCAGAATTAAGCCGGAAGTTTCCGCATTTGGCAATAGTGCGCAATTGATCCGATCCAACGGTACCTTGGGACCATCCAATGGCACTTCATTTTCTGCCCCCCAGATCTCTGCTTTGGCTGCAGGGTTGTGGGAAGCCCGTCCTGAATGGTCCAAAGATGATTTGATCAATTATATTTTGAGGAGTTCCAGCCAATTTGAAACCCCGGATAACCTGTTGGGCTATGGAATCCCTGATTTTTCAAAGGCATATTTTGGCGAGATTTTAAGCATATTGACTTTGGAAAAAGAAAGTGATTTTAAAATTTACCCCAATCCATTGAATGGAGGTGATTTGTATGTCCAATTTGGAAAAAGTCTTGCAGGTGAATTTTCACTATACGATGTCAACGGCAAGGAAATCCAAAAAATAGAGATTTTGCGTGAATCTGTTAGCCAACCCTTTGAAATCAGTCTTCCCATGATCCCAAAAGGAATGTTTTTGGTACAGGTGCAGTCAGGGAGAGAAGTCAAACGGACAAAATTATTAAAAAGGTAAGAAGCCAAAGAGATTTTTTATTTCCTTTGCAGGCGATTCTATAACCCAATCCCATCATGTCTGTTCAAATTGCACCTTCTGTACTAGCTTCTGATTTTGCCAACATCCAAAGAGAAATCGAAATGCTCAATGCCTCAGAGGCAGATTACATTCATGTAGACATCATGGATGGGGTATTTGTTCCGAATATTTCTTTTGGGATTCCCGTTACTGAAGCCATTCATAAGCATGCCGCCAAGCCTTTGGACGTTCATCTGATGATAGTGGATCCTGACCGTTATCTGGAAGCTTTTCAAAAAGCGGGAGCACACATCATCTCGGTTCATCTGGAAGCTTGCAACCATCTGCACAGGACTTTGCAGGCGATCAAGGCCTTAGGTTGTAAAGCCGGTGTTGCCATCAATCCACACACTCCGGTCAGTCTTTTGGAGGATATTATCCAAGACATAGACCTTGTCTGTGTGATGTCTGTCAACCCAGGATTTGGCGCCCAAAAATTTATAGAACATACCTATCAAAAAGTTTCACAGCTCAAATCTCTGATCGACAGAAAAGGCTCATCAACCTTGATAGAAATCGATGGGGGGGTGAATCTTAAGAACGCACCTTTACTCATTGCTGAAGGGGCGGATATCCTTGTCGCTGGAAATTTTGTGTTTTCTGCAGCAGATCCGATTAAGACCATACGTGAGCTTAAAAGTCTTTAAATATGGATTAATTCCTACTTCCTTTTATAATTGATATTTTCCATTTAACATTTTTTAGGGTATTTTTTTTTGTATTTATCTTGTAATCATGGGGCTTAAGCCCTTTATTGAAAGTTGATTCAATTTGAAATTATTTACCAAAACCCGTTTACAAGATGAAAAAAGTGTTTTTATTGGCTTTCCTATTCATGGGAATTATGAATGTAAAGTCTATTGCGCAAGAGGCGACTGAGGAAGTTACAGAGGAAGAAATTTTGAAATTTGCCACGATGGAGGAATCTGTCGCAAATTTTTTGGCTGAGAAACAGGAAGAGCTTGTTGAGATGATAAAAGGAGATTCTACTTTGGGGGGTGCAGCCCGTTACAATGAAATCAAAGCAGCATGGGGCAATGAAGATAAGCTTGCAGAAATAAATATTACCGAAGAGGAAACAGCAGCGTTTCAAAAAATCCAGGACTTCATGGATTCTTTGGGTGAGTCTGTTAAAAACTACAAAGTTGATTTCATCAAGGATTCTGAGAAATTAGGTGCAGGAACCTACAATAAAATCATGAAGGCTAAAAGTGCAGACCCAAGCCTGAATGAAAAAATCAACTCTTTGATTTCCGAATTAAAAGAAAAGCGTCAATCCGCAGAAGGATAAGTTTGATATTTTGAGGTGGCAAAACCCAAAAGGCTTCCAATATTGGAAGCCTTTTTTGCTTTAGTCAAGGTATTGTTTTTAATTTCGCTTTCGTTATTATTCTTATGAAGAAATCAATTGTCTTGGTTTGTGTTTTGTTTTTAGGTTTTCATTTTGTCCATGGCCAGGATGAGGATATTTTTGGTATTGATTCCAAAGCCAAGTCCAAAACCAGGAAGAGTCAAAGCAACATTGGGAATGTGTTCAGAAATGCCATCGGAAATTTCAGTTTTGAATTTTTTACCGGAGGTGCATTTCATACCAACGAGATGGTATTTAATTCCAATTCCCCTTCATTGTACCCCATTTCGCAATTTCAAAACACTGATGTTCCTCAGTCAGTCAATTCCGGTGATACCCTGACTTTTTCAGGAAATAATTTTGCTTTTCCAGTCAATGCTGCCATTAAATTAAATCTTTTCAACACCCTTACCCTTGGTGCCGGCTATGGAAGGGAATTTGGACAGATGTCAAATCTTCGGTCAGGAGATCTTGAATTTCAGTTTAAGGATCAAAGTTATACTTTGGATAGGGCTTTTGGGTCCATCGGTCTGGTGCTGTATGATGCCAATAAGAGAGCCAAATTTTTGCAATGGAAATACAGGGCCTTCGACTCAAACAACATCATGATGCAGTCAGAAAAAAACCAAAGGATCAGGCAGATTTATCCTTGGAGATTTATAGCTGAAAGTGAGTTTGGGAATGTCTACATGAGAAAAAATTTCGATCCTCTGATCAATACCGACAACCAGTCTTTTTTCAATATTGCATTGAGGATAGAGAAAGAATTTTCTGAGTACACCAAGTTTTTTATAAAAACAGGGGCAGAATTCCGCAACTATAATTTCCAGACCGAAATTCCGGAAGAATTTCAGACCATTGGTCAAAATCTTTTTTTCGCACAGTTCGGACTGTCCATCAGCCTTCCAAGCACAAAAAGGTGTAAAGTGCCGGGTTGTGGTGTAGTAATGAAGCACTTGCACAATGGGGTGGAGTATCGGGGAAGTTCGATTTTCCAGCAACAAAACCGTAGGGTAGGGCAATGGTATTGATGTCAAATCAAAACCCGCTACAAGATGGCTTTCCCTTTTTTAAACCGTATTCTTTTTATTAACTTGCAGGCTTATTGATCACCGATTAAAATATGGCGCAAGGAGAAAACGAGAATATTATCCCTATTAATATTGAGGATGAAATGAGAGGGGCATACATCGACTATTCGATGTCGGTCATTGTTTCAAGAGCCCTTCCGGATGTAAGAGACGGTCTCAAACCGGTTCACAGAAGGATACTTTTTGGCATGCAGGAATTGGGTGTAATGCACAATAAACCCTACAAGAAATCTGCAAGAATAGTTGGGGAAGTATTGGGTAAATACCACCCCCATGGAGACTCTGCAGTCTATGAGACCATGGTAAGAATGGCCCAACCATGGTCATTGAGATATCCTTTGGTAGACGGACAGGGGAACTTCGGTTCTGTGGATGGAGATAATCCAGCCGCTATGCGTTATACAGAAGCCAGGCTAAAAAGGATTGCTGAGGAACTACTGATAGATATCAACAAAGAGACTGTCGATTTTCAGTTCAATTTTGATGATTCCTTAAAAGAACCTGTTGTTTTGCCTGCAAAAATCCCGGCACTTTTGTTGAATGGAAGTTCTGGAATTGCAGTTGGTATGGCCACCAATATGGCGCCCCAT
This sequence comes from Aquiflexum sp., assembly GCF_977115555.1. NCBI lineage: Bacteria > Pseudomonadati > Bacteroidota > Cytophagia > Cytophagales > Cyclobacteriaceae > Aquiflexum > Aquiflexum sp. The sequence goes on along the minus strand of NZ_CDSBKL010000050.1, from coordinate 10,881 downwards.
AACCTTGGTGAAGTTGTTAGCGGAATTATCGCGTTTATTGACAATAGAGAAATTTCCATTGCCGAACTGATGGAATTTATCATAGCCCCTGATTTTCCAACCGGTGGTATCATCTATGGATACAATGGTGTAAAAGCAGCTTTTGAAACAGGCCGTGGACGCGTAGTCGTAAGGGGCAAAGCCGAAATCGAAACAAAAGACAACGGCAGAGAAGCAATCATCATCTCAGAGATCCCCTATTTGGTCAACAAGGCCAATATGATCGAGAAGACAGCTGCTCTGATAAACGAAAAGAAAATAGATGGCATTTCCGCCATAAGGGATGAATCTGACCGACAGGGTATGAGAATCGTCTATGAGTTGAAAAGAGATGCGATCTCAAGTGTGGTTCTCAATAACCTATACAAGCAGACCCAGCTGCAGACTTCTTTTTCAGTCAACAACGTAGCCCTTGTAAAAGGAAGGCCTCAGACACTCAATCTGAAAGATATGATCTTCCATTATGTCAATCACAGACATGAGGTGGTCATCAGAAGAACAGAGTATGAACTCAGGGAGGCAGAAAAAAGAGCCCATATCTTGGAAGGTTATCTGATTGCATTAGACCATCTCGATGAGGTGATTTCTTTGATCAGAAGTAGCCGAGATCCTGAAACAGCCAGAAATGGTTTGATGGAAAGATTCAGCTTGAGTGAGATCCAGTCACGTGCCATTTTGGACATGCGTTTGCAGCGTCTTACCGGCATGGAAAGAGAAAAAATCCAGGATGAATACAATGAGATCATGACATTGATCATAGACCTCAAAGATATCTTGGGAAGTGAAGAACGAAGGATGCAGATCATCAAGGATGAACTCAATGAAATCAAAGACCGGTATAACGATGCCCGAAGGACTACCATCGAGCACAATGCCGAGGATTTCAGTTATGAGGACATGATTCCAAATGAGGAGGTAATCATTACCGTTTCGCATCAGGGATATATCAAAAGGACTGCATTGACCGAATACAGGTCACAGGGTAGAGGGGGAGTTGGTTCTAAGGGAGCCATCACCAAGCAAGATGATTGGACTGAGTATTTGTTCACTGCATCCACCCATAATTACCTATTGATCTTTACAGATTTAGGAAAATTATTCTGGCTCAAAACCTATGCAATACCTGAAGGAGCTAAAGCTACCAAAGGAAGACCGATACAAAACCTGATCAATATAACCTCAGAGGATAAAATCAGGTCAATCATCCAGGTCGGCGATCTGAATGACATCGACTATATCACCAATAATTACCTGGTGATGGTAACCAAGAATGGAATCATCAAAAAAACCACTTTGGAACAATATTCAAGGCCGAGGACAAATGGTATTATTGCGTTGAATATCAGGGAGGATGACCAGTTGCTTCGTGTGGAAATGACCACTGGAGATTCCCACATCATCATCGCCGCCAAATCAGGTAGAGCCGTCCACTTTCATGAGTCCAAAGTCAGGCCGATGGGGAGGACTGCTACAGGAGTTAAGGCCATAACGTTAACGGATGTTAATGACGAAGTGGTTGGCATGGTATGTGCTGCGAGAGAAGATGCTACGCTACTGGTAGTTTCACAAAAAGGCTACGGAAAGCGTTCATTGATAGAAGAATATAGGATCACCAATAGAGGCGGAAAAGGGGTGAAAGCCATGAACATTACCGAAAAGACGGGTTACCTAGTGGCGATCAAAGAAGTAGTAGACAGTGATGACCTGATGATTATCAATAAATCAGGGATTACAATCAGGACTCCAGTGTCTGAATTGAGAGTGATGGGAAGGGCTACACAGGGGGTTAGGTTGATAAAATTAAGCGAAAGTGATGAGATTTCTTCAGTCGAAAAAATCACTAGGGATGAAGAGGATGAGGTAGAAGCTACACCAGAATCGTAATCCAGTACTTATATTTATACCAATACAGAACCAAATAATTAGCAAAAAAGAAAACAAATGAAAAAGGTAATCTTATCAATGGCATTGGTTGCATTTGCGACAGTTGCTTTTGCCCAGAAGAAAGTCGTTAGTTCTGCAGAAAAGAACTTCAAAAAAGGAGATCTTGAACTTGCATTATCAGAAGTTGATGCAGCTCTTGAAAATCCTGAAACCAAGGATAATCCAGAAACCCCGCTTTTGAAAGCGCGGATTTTGACAAAAAAATTCGGTCAGGATTCCTCCAATGTGGCCTCTACCGTGGAAACAGGTAGGAATGCCCTTGAGCAATTCAACAAGGCTATGGAAATGTCCGGAAATAGCATGGAAAGTAAAATAGGCAAGGAAGTCTACAAGGAAGAGATTCCTGATTTGCCAGAAAACTTTAAGCCATATTCCATCAGGACCCTCAAAAATGCGGCATTTGAAAAGGCTATCAAGACCTACGAAAATGACGACATGGAAATGGCCTATGAGTTTTTCAACCTGATGTCAGACATCGATCCAACCGATACGACATCATCTTTCAATGCAGGTTACATTGCAAATGACCTTGGTAAATATGAAGATGCCAAGAAGCAATTCTTTAAATTGATCGAAATCAAAGAATATAACAAACTGAGTGCTTATTACCTGTTGATCCAGATCATCAGTGCTGAGGATAAGAATCCTGAAGAAGCTTATAAGTATGTAACAAGAGCTAGGGCTGATTATCCTGAGGACAAAACCCTTTCAGAATTTGAGGTGCAGTTGTTACTTCAAATGAACAAAATGGATGAGGCAATGGCTTCTGTCAAAGAAGCTTTGGCCGCCGATCCAAACAATGCAGGCCTGCTGTTAAGATACGGGTATTTGTTGGAGCAATCAGGCGATATGGCAGGTGCTTTGGAACAGTACAAGAAATCAGTAGTTGCTGATCCAAACTTCTTTGAAGGAAATTACTACACAGGAGCTATCTTCTTGGACCAAGCAAGAGAAATTTTATCCAAAATCAACGACCTATCTGATGAAGAATGGGAGAAAAATGCACCTACAATGACCAAGCAGGCTGAAGGACTTTATGCTGAATCAGTACCTTATTTCGAAAAAGGTTTGGCATTAAGACCTGACAATGGTGAAATTATGGAAATTTTATTCAACGTACACACTAGGTTGAAGAACACCGCTGAGGTAGAAAAGTATAATAAAATGCTTGTTGCGAAATATGGAGCAGACTGGATGGAAAAGTAATTTCTCCAACCAATGAAACATTGAAAGGCCGTCCTAATTGACGGCCTTTTTTGTTGATTCCCTTGATTTTGTTTCCTGCGAATAAATTTCCAATTTTGGCGGTTATTAAAAAATACCGCATTATCAAATGCCTCTAAATCCCCTCATCAGAATTTGTATTTTATTATTGATTCTTCCTTTTGGATGGGCACAGGCTTTCAATGATGCTGATTCTACTTCACAAAATCCCAAATTTCAGAAACACCTTAGCCTTTTGTTTGAAACCGGCCCAATGATTCCAAAAAATACGGATTGGGGTGAATTCATCAATAATGGCTTGAATTACAAGGCTCTTGACTTTCGTCTTGGTTTTAGAAATACAAAGAAGACTGTTTACAATATGATTTATAGGTATCCCACCTATGGATTTGGACTCTATACGGCTACTTTCAAAAATGATTATATAGGCAAACCCAATGCTGTTTATGCCTATGCTGATCTGCCATTTACAAAAACCTATTTCAATGGCAGGTTGAGTTATAGTTACTTCGCCGCTTTTGGCATAGCCTTTAACTTCAAACCTTATGATCCTGATTACAATCCAATCAACAAGTTTATTGGTTCTTATAGAAATGGTTATGTTCATATTGGCTTTTCCATGAGGTATGCCCTTTCTCCTTGGCTAAACTTGGATGCAGGTTTTGGGATGAAGCATTTTTCAAATGGGTCCATCAAGAAGCCAAATGCTGGTTTGAATTTTATCCCATTTTCCATCGGACTCAGGTCAACGCTCAATCGAAGTAATTTTGACAAATCAGGTCTATCTGAGATCCCTAAATACATTCCCAATAACCATGTGAATGTCTGGACCTCTGTCGGTGCCAAAAATTATGAAATAGGGGGAGACATTTACGTCAAATGGGTTTTAAGTGCCAATTACCTGAAGCAGAAAGGATATAAACTCAGGTATGGTTTGGGCTTTGATATGTTTTATGCACCAAATGGCTCTTTGCCGGGAGATTGGGAAAAATCAGGCTTCATGGACAAAGCCTCTTTCGCCATAGTGGCTTCAGGGGAATGGGTGCTCAAGAAGAATTTTTCCCTTCCTTTAGGAATTGGAGTCTATCTACACCGGAATCCTTTTAATGATGAACCGTCCGCATATTATGAACGTATAGGTGTCAGGTACCGGTTTGCGAACAATATGTTTACGGGAATCACCCTTAAAGCCCACGGTTTCAAAGCAGATATCTTTGAATGGTCTGTGGGATATTTGATTTTCAAAGATAAAAACAAGTATTGATTTTGATAATTTAACACTTTCGAAAACCCATTGATATAAAAATCAGTTTTTTTTGATAATTGCTTACACTACATTTTACCCAAATTTTGAAAAACATGAAGAATCAAAAGTGGTGGCTATTTTCCTTAAGTTACCTTTTAGTATTTCCGATTTTTGCACAATCCAATCCTTCCTCAAAGCTTTATCATAATCTGCTCAGGTTCCAAGAGACCAAGAGGATATTGTTTGTGGCAGCACATCCGGATGATGAAAACACCAGATTGATCGCCTACCTGGCCAATGCTGAGCATGCAGAGGTGGCTTACCTCTCCCTGACAAGGGGAGACGGGGGACAGAATCTTATCGGAAGCGAATTGGGCATCGAATTGGGTATGATCCGTACACAGGAGCTTTTGAGGGCAAGAGAAACAGATGGAGGCAGGCAGTTTTTTACCCGTGCTTTGGATTTTGGGTATAGCAAAAATCCTGATGAAACTTTCAACAACTGGGACAAAAGGAAGCTGCTTTCAGATGTGGTCTGGATTATCCGAAAATACCAACCGGATGTAATCATCAACAGATTCAATACCATTCCAGGTACCACCCATGGCCACCATACCAGTTCTGCCATACTTTCGGTTGAGGCTTTTGAACTTGCGGCTGACAAAAACGCCTTTCCGGAGCAACTCAAATATGTTTCTGTTTGGCAGCCAAAAAGTGTTTTTTGGAATGCCTACAATTGGGGAGGACAATACGAACCTGAGGAAGGCAAAACTTACCATAGGTTTATGGTGGGCGAATATAATCCCTTGTTGGGAACTACCTATTCGAAAATAGCGGCAGACAGTAGGACCATGCACAAATCGCAGGGCTTTGGATCGACCTCGCAGATTGGCCAAGGCAACGATTTTATAGAATTGATCAAAGGCTCTCCTTTCAAAACACATCCGTTTGAAGCGATCGAAAGCAGGTGGAATGAGCTTCCAAACGGGGCTGAAATCACAAAATCCATTGATGACGTGCTCTCGGGGTTTGATTTTATCCAACCGGAAAACAACCTGGCAGGCTTGTTAAAAACCAAGGCATTGCTTGATACCCAAAAGTCCACTGCCTTGTGGCTGACAGAAAAGAAGGAGCATCTTGATCGGCTGATTTTGGAAACCTTGGGAATCAAAGCGGAATTCAACATCAGAAAAGAAATCGGATATCCGGGGGAAAAGATCAACGCAGAATTCATCATCAACAATCCTTCTCAAAGTGTGGTGAAAGTCCAATCCTTTGATGGCCCACTTTTCCAAACCCCAATTGCAAAAGAAATCAACAACAATATTGCTTTGACTTTGCCGGTTGAAATCCAGATTCCAAAAGACTATCCCGTCTCCCAGCCTTATTGGTTGGAAAAACCATTGGACGGTGCGCTGTTCAATATTCAGGATCGGGATAAAATCGGAAAACCAAGCAACAGCCCAAGCATCTTAGGCGTCGTTTCCTTGGAAATCGGAACACAGAAAATCAATATAGAATTGCCCCTGCAATTCAAATACAATGATCAGGTAGACGGTGAGGTCAAGCAGCCTTTTACTTTGGTACCCGAAGTCAATGTTCACCTCGATAAAGCAAATCTTTTCTTGGTGAATGGTTCAGAGCATAAACTCCATGTGGAGGTAAGTTTCCGTGATCAGATTTTAGATGGTGAGCTCCTGCTAAAGGGCTTGGCCCCAAATCAGTACCGCATTGTCAGTGCCGAAAAAGATGACAGAAGAAAGAGGACGCTTTACACCCTTGAAATATTGGATTCTGACCAAGAGAAAAAACAAGTCTTGGTGACATTCAAAGCCAAAGACGGCAGGGAATTTAACTTGGACACCAAGCGGATTTCTTACAAACATATCCCAAACCTGACCTATTTTACAAGCACTTCCTTGGGACTCATAAAAACAGACCTGAAAGTATCCGGACAAAAGATCGGATATATCAATGGGGCAGGGGATGATGTGGCTGAAGTATTGAAGAATTTGGGCTATCAGGTAAGTATTCTCGAAGACTCTGACCTGCAAAAAGACAGGCTCAAAGCATTTTCCACTGTCATCGTTGGCATCAGGGCATTCAATGTCAATCAGACTCTTGCTTCCAATGTGGATCAGTTGATGGAATATGTGAAAGAAGGGGGAAATCTGATCGTGCAGTACAACACAGGCTCGCCTTTGTTGACCAAAGACCTTGGACCTTATCCTTTTGCGATATCAAGGGAAAGGGTGACTGTGGAAAATTCACCGATACAGGTAGATTATACCCATCCCATTTTGGCCGGGCCAAATAAGATCACTGCCAAAGATTTTGAAGGTTGGGTGCAGGAAAGGGGACTTTACTTCACCGCCAATTGGGATACAAATTACAGTGCACCGATTGCCTTTCAGGATCCAGGGGAAGATTTCTTCCATGGTTCCTTGATCCATACCAAATACGGGAAGGGAACATATACTTATTCCAGCATATCCTGGTTCCGTGAGCTGCCGGCAGGAGTTCCCGGTGCAGTCAGGTTATTTGTCAATCTTATCGAGCAAGGGAATGAAAGATAATATCAACTGGAACAACTGGTATATCGGACTGATGCTTACATTGGGAGGATTGGTTTTGTTTTTTTACTGGCTAACCCACCACTTCGCATGAGTGGAATAGATTGGATTGTACTCTTTGGGACCTTGATCGCCATCGCGGGATATGGGGTGTACAAGACCCTTGGCAAGCAGGACATGGATAGCTATATCCGAGGCAACAGCAATATGAATTGGTGGGCAATAGGGCTTTCCATTATGGCAACCCAAGCCTCTGCAATTACTTTTCTTAGCACCCCGGGACAGGCTTATGAGGATGGCATGCGCTTTATCCAGTTTTATTTTGGATTGCCGTTGGCGATGATCATCCTATCTGTCACTTTCCTTCCTATCTATTACAAGCTGAAGGTATATACCGCCTATGAGTTTTTGGAAACCAGGTTTGACCTGAAGACCCGGACGCTCGCAGCATTTCTTTTTCTGGTGCAAAGGGGTTTGGCTGCCGGGATTACGATCTATGCACCTGCCATCATACTCTCCACTTTATTGAATTGGAACCTCACCTTTACCAATGTCTTTATAGGATTGATGGTGATCGTGTATACCGTTTCGGGTGGTACCAAAGCCGTTTCCATTACCCAAAAGCAGCAAATGGCTGTGATGATGGGAGGGATGATTTTGGCAGGAATCCTCGTGATCTATATGCTACCAGTCAAGTTTACAGATGCATTGCATGTGGCCGGTAAAATGGAAAAACTCAACGTAGTCAATTTTGAGTTTGACTGGGCTGACCGCTATAATTTTTGGTCAGGCATGACGGCAGCGCTGTTTCTTTTTCTTTCCTACTTTGGCACTGATCAGTCGCAGGTGCAGCGTTATCTTTCTGCCAGTTCGCTGACGCAAAGCAGGATGGGCCTGATGATGAATGGCTTGCTGAAAGTACCGATGCAGTTTATCATCCTCTTTATCGGTGTGATGGTATTTGTATTTTACCAGTTTTTCCAGCCGCCGGTGGTCTTCAACAAACAGCAGACCGAGCAATTGGAAAACTCTGCCTTGAAGGAGGATTACAGGTTTTTGCAGGATGAGTTTACACACGTTTTTCAGGAGAAAAACAAAGACATCCAAGATTTGCTCAAAGCCGTGGAAGCTGAAGATGAAGCAGGCATCGCTGCGGCAAAGGACGGAATCCAAAAGAAAAGCCAATACCAGGAAACCATCAGGAATGAAGTCAAAGGATTGATCGTCAGGAACGATCCAAATGCAGAGACCAGAGATACCGATTATATTTTCATGCGCTTTGTGATGGATTACCTTCCCCAAGGTATTATAGGCTTGCTCTTTGCGGTGATTTTCAGTGCTGCGATGTCTTCCACCGCCTCAGAACTCAATTCATTGGGAACTACGACGACCATCGACATGTATAAGCGGTCCATTGTCAAAAACGCGAGTCAATACCATTATTTGCTTTCTTCCAAGTGGTTTACTGCCATTTGGGGAGGATTTGCCATTTTATTTGCCACCTACGCTTCCCTTTTCGAGAACCTGATACAGGCAGTCAACCTGCTCGGTTCGCTTTTTTACGGGACGATTTTGGGGATCTTTTTGGTAGGATTCTACATGAAGTGGGTCAAAGGCCACGCTGTTTTCTTGGCCGCATTTATTACCGAGGCGATTATTTTGTTGATCCATTGGAAAAACGGCGATTCCCTGCTGGGGATTTCGATTAATATCGGATTCCTATGGTACAATGTGATCGGGTGTCTGTTGGTGATGGGATTTGCGGCTTTATTGCAGGTGTTTTTTGGGAGAAAGTGATTTTAAGTATCAAGAAGCAAGAGCCAAGTATCAAGAAGCGAGAGCCGATAATTTAGAATTCTGAATTCATAATTATGAATTAGAACTGAGTCGGAGTATAGGGAGGATAAGGGACACGGAGGGGGGAAGGTGTACTAGGGATTAGGAGAGGTATAAGTCAGGATCCTTATTTTTAGCCAGGCTTATCCCCAAAGATCAAACAGGTTTTTATGGGAATTTGGTAAGTCAATGCTTTTACTTTTGACCAAATAAAAAGTCCATTGGACGGATTGGATATGTAGGATATTAGTTATATGTTTAGATAATGAGAAAATAGACGCCACAGTGGCGTCTTTCATTCTAATTTGGAATGCTTCACGCCACTGTGGCGTGGAGAGAATCGTTATGCCTCATTGTAGGACGACACGAAACAAAAGACAAATATGATTTTTAAAACAACACTTCTCGGACTGACAATTTTGACTTTAACAAGTTGCAGTTCAAAAGCACAACAAACGACCAACGGAGTGAAAATTATTGGCGAAATGAAAAATGTGATGTGGAAAGGACAACTTTATGGAAACATAAAACTTGACACTATAACCAACAAGACAAATTTATATGGACTCGGACCAGTTGAGTATTTATCAGGCGAAATTTTAATCATTGACGGGAAATCATATATATCGACTGTTGTTTTCGACACGACAATGAAAGTGGAAGAAACTTATAACATTAATGCCCCATTTTTTGGTTATGCAAACATTTCAAAATGGACTGAGCAAGTGTTGCCCGACAGCATTCAGACAATTCAACAACTTGAAACATATCTAGACAAGGTGACTAAAAATTCACCACGACCTTTTATGTTCAAACTTTCGGGGACAGTTGAACAAGCGACAATTCATATTGTGAACTTACCAAAAGGGTCAAAAGTAAGTTCGCCAGACGAAGCACACAAAGGACAAAAGAACTACGAACTGAAAAACGAACAATCCGAAATTATTGGCTTTTTCTCAACTGAACATAAAGCAATTTTTACGCATCACGACACATTTTTACATATGCACTTAATTACAGCAGACCGACAAAAAATGGGGCATTTGGACGAAGTGTTGTTTAAAAAAGGAACAATGAAACTTTACTTGCCGACAGAATGAGAAAAGAACAACGAAGGCATAACATCGGTTTGGCAATATGGCGGCAGAAGTACTTCTATGAAACATTTGTACAAGGTTCAACAGCAGTAATTCTATTGAACATTTGTGCTAAAAATCCGCCACATCGCCAAGCCGAGAACCGTTGTGCTTCATTACCAAAAACCACTAACCAATGATAAAATTCTTTAGAAAAATTCGTCAAAATTTGCTAATGGAAAACAAAACTCGAAAGTATTTTAAATATGCAATCGGAGAAATTATTCTTGTTATGATTGGTATTCTTCTTGCACTACAAGTAAATAATTGGAATACAGAGAGAATACAACGTATTGAATCTCGCGAACTTTCAAAAAGATTATTACAGGAAACTAATCAAAATATAGAATTGCTAAAACGTGAAGTTGAAAATCAAAATCAGGGATTAAATGCTTTATTGCATTTTCTAAAAATGACCGGAAATAATTATAAGGAAAAAAGTATTGAAAAAACAGATTCATTGCTTTATAGAATTATCAGTAGCCCAAGGTTTGCACTAAATACATCCGTTTTAGAGGAGGCAATATCTGCAGGAAGTTTAGCAAGTATGAAATCAGATTCATTACGTAATTTAATTTATGAGTTACCTTCAGTTATTAGGGAAATCAAGGATAATATTGGTTACATTGACAGCCATGATAATTTTTATTTATTTAAACGATTTTATGAAATAGCTTCACTTCGCGAAATAGATGGAAAATTTTCACCATATGCCATTAAATTAGAAAAAAGTAATTTTTCCAATATTGACAATAGAATAATTTTAAATGATATGCAATTTGAAAGTTTAGTTGACAATAAATACTTTTTAATCTCAACATTAATAAATCATTATGAGTTAACACAAACAAAGCTTCACAAAATTAGCGACATGCTATCAGAA
>NZ_CDSBKL010000049.1:0-16699 GCF_977115555.1 Aquiflexum sp. | reverse complement strand
CAGATCTGCTAAATAAAAGGAGGATCGAATTCAGCAAAAAGATGCTTCAAGACGGAACTTATTCAAATTATACTTTGGAAGCCTTATCAAAAGAATGTGGGTTCAAGAACAGAAATTCATTTTTGTCAGCTTTCAAGAAATTTACAGGAACCACCCCTTCAGAATTCAAAAAACAACTCTCTTTGGCATAGAAGAAACTCCGATTTTTTTTCAAAAATGGCCATTTGACGAAATTGTCCACATAAACTTTTTTACAATTTCTCTTTTTTAAAATAAATGGATATGATTTTGCCAAGTTTCGATAAGTATTGGCAACAAGCGAAATCCTTCAGGATTTTTATAACTGAGCTATTTTTAAATTACTTCCTAAATGAATGCCAAAAATCAGGTCAACCTTGTAAATCAGTATTAATCAAATCCCAGTTTTAGATGGAAAATGCCAATCCTACTATTTTAAACAGACGTGAGTTAATGCAGAATGTCATTAGCATCATGAAAGAAGATGTCCTTCATAATGTTGAAACCCAAGTGGATGAGTTGATTCAACAATCCGGAATGCCTCAACGGACATTTTATTATAACTTCAAGCAGATTACAGGGGAAAGTCCAAAAAGGTTTATCAAAAATCTTAAAATCAAAAAAGTACGGGAAAAACTGATCGCATCAAAAAAGGGAATGAATACCATTCAGGAAATAGCAGCAATCTATGGCTTTCACCATATGGGACAATTCGGCCAAGATTACAAAAACGTCATCGGTGAATTGCCCTCCGAAACCTTCAAAAAAATAGCTCCTCAGACTTTTACCCAATCCCTGGAAAAATAACAAAAATAAAACATCGCATACAAGTCTATCTTCGGCTTTCATGGTGACAATCCATTTTTCTTTTTTCTTTTAAAACCTAAAATAAACCCCTACTTACTATTGTCAAAAGCGATAGTAAAATCAAAATCTGAATACTTGGGGGGTTCAGAACAAAAACATTAAACCACCAAATCTTTCCTCTTCTTATTTTTTGATCTGAATTTTCTGCCAAATTTTGATATTGTTTGCAAAAATTCGATGAGTTTTAGCAATTTCCTCAATAGCCACAACTTTATCCAGAAGAGAAAATACTATATTAGGTTTTATATTTTACGCTTATTGGTAATGATTCATTGAATAATAGCCCTTTACCAATTTGAATCTCAAAAAAAATCGAATTCAATATTCTTTAATTAACCAAAATCCAATTATGAAAAAAACAACCATCATCGCCTTGCTATTGACATTAAGTATCAGTCTAGCATGGTCACAACAAAAAAAGCCAAATATCCTTGTAATCTGGGGGGATGATATCGGCACTTGGAACATCAGCCATAACAACCGTGGCATGATGGGATATAAAACTCCCAATATTGACAGGATCGCAAAAGGAGGAATAGGGTTCACTGATTATTACGCCCAGCAAAGTTGTACCGCAGGAAGGGCAGCTTTTTTGGGAGGAAACGTGCCTGTAAGAACAGGCATGACTAAAGTGGGTATGCCCGGTGCGAAAGAAGGTTGGCAGAAAAGTGACATCACTATTGCCAATGTGATGAAAAATCTTGGCTATGCCACCGGACAATTTGGAAAAAACCATCAAGGAGATCAAGATGTACATCTACCAACAATGCACGGATTTGATGAGTTTTTTGGAAACCTTTATCATCTAAATGCAGAAGAAGAGCCTGAAAATGAAGATTATCCAACAGATATGATATTGGCAAATGGCAAAAAATTTCAGGATGTGTATGGACCAAGAGGTGTCATCCATTCTTGGTCAGATGGAAAAGGTGGACAAAAAGTAGAAGATACTGGACCACTTACCAAAAAGAGGATGGAAACCATCGATGACGAATCGATCGCAGCAACCAAAGCATTTATCAAAAAGCAGGTGGCTGCAGGTAAGCCTTTTTTTACTTGGTGGAACGGCACAAGGATGCACTTCAGAACACATGTAAAAGAAGAGCACCGCGGAATCAGTGGTCAGGATGAATACAGTGACGGAATGGTGGAGCATGATCTCCATGTTGGTGAGCTTCTTGACCTTTTGGATGAATTGGGCATAGCTGACAATACTGTGGTAATGTATTCAACAGATAACGGACCTCACTATAATACTTGGCCAGATGCTGGAACTACTCCTTTTCACGGAGAAAAAAACAGCAGTTGGGAAGGTGCATATAGAGTACCGACATTTGTTAAATGGTCAGGAAAATTCCCGGAAAATATTACATTAAATGGTATTGTTTCCCATGAAGATTGGTTACCTACTTTTGCTGCAATAGGTGGTGATCCCAATATTGTTGAAAAAATTAAAAAAGGAATCACCATCAATGGCCAAACTTTCAAAAACTATATTGACGGTGTGAATCAATTAGATTATTTGACCGGAAAGGTAAAGGAATCTCCTCGCAAGGGATTTATTTATGTAAATGATGCTGGAGAAATCGCAGCTCTGAGATACGGAGACTGGAAAGCGATGTTTCTGGAAAATAGAGCTGACCAATTACAAATCTGGCTGGAACCATTTGTTGAGTTACGTGCTCCATATTTGACAAACCTTAGACGAGATCCCTTTGAAAAGGCGTTATATGGCTCAAATACCTATTATGACTGGTATATTGACAGAGCATATATACTTATGGCAATCCAAGGATATGCACTTAATTTCCTAACCACATTCAAAGATTACCCGCCTAGTCAGACAGCAGGTGACTGGAGTTTGGGAAAAGTCCAAAAGCAAATAGAAAGTATGGCAAGTGGCCAAAACAAATAATCACAATTTAGGAGCTGGCCAATTTTGGCCAGCTTTTTTTCTAAACCATTTGAAGTTATGAAATATAACATTATAGTTTTTTCTTTTTTTATTTCTCTATTGGTCATCTCCTGCCAACAGGAGCATTCAAAACTAACTAACACAAATGAGACAACTTTTTCAGACCCACTTCCATCTTGGAATGATAATCTCACCAAACAATCTATAATTGGTTTTGTAACCAAGACAATATCCAAAAGCAGTTCTGATTTTGTAAATGAGGCTGACCGCATTGCGGTTTTTGACAATGATGGAACCTTATGGGGTGAGCAACCCATGTATTTCCAATTGGCTTATGCCATTGATTACATCAAAAAAGAGGTACCCAACCATCCTGAATGGAAAACCAAGGAACCATTCAAAAGCCTTCTTGCAGGAGATTTGAATGGGGTAATGAAAGGTGGAGAAAAAGCCCTTTTGGAAATGTTGATGGTCTCTCATGCGGGTATGAGTGCTGAAGAATTTGAACAATCTGTATCAGAATGGCTTGAAACAGCCACCCATCCTAAAACAGGAAAGCCATACAATCAGATGATATACCAACCAATGGTCGAACTATTGGAATACCTGCGGGCCAATGGTTACAAAACTTTTATCGTATCCGGAGGGGGAATAGACTTCATGAGGGTTTGGACCGAGAAGGCTTATGGAATCCCCCCATATCAAGTTATTGGAAGCTCGATCAAATCCAAATATGAGGTCATAGATGGAATTCCGGTAATCACCAAACTTCCTGAGATCAATTTTATCGATGACAAAGAGGGTAAGCCAATCGGAATTTACCAGAATATTGGAAAGAGGCCTATATTCGCCTCTGGAAACTCTGACGGTGATTATGAGATGTTGGAATATACCATAAAAGGTTCGGGTCCAAGATTTGGAATGATCATACACCACACAGATTCAATACGGGAATATGCTTACGACAGGAACTCCCCTATTGGGCGACTTTCCAAAGGTCTTGATGATGCAGAAAAAAACAATTGGCTTGTTGTCGATATGGAATCAGATTGGAAAGTGATTTATCCATTTGATTTAAAGTAAAAATAACCTATGGCATGGTATAGAGTCATTGCAGGAAGAATTTTAAAAGGGATCGTCCTCTTCATCTTTCCCCTTGTAGTATTGATTTTTGTTCTTGAAAAATCCGTTCTCATCATCAACGGACTGCTATCCCCTGTCAAAAATCTCCTTCCTGAAGATCGTATATTTGGCATAGGAATTCTTACTTTGATTAGTATTGGCATAGTGATGATTGTATGTTATAGTTTTGGTTATTTGGCAGAAAAAAAGAAAGTCCAAACTGTCCTAAAAACGGTTGATGAAGGATTATCCCTGATTATTCCAGGATATGCCATGATGAAAACCCGTGCCGGAGATGCCATCGGTAACAATGATGAGCAATGGAAATCTGTATTGATGGGCGAAGAAGGAGATTGGAAAATCGGAATCGAAGTAGAAAGAAGGTCTGATGGAATGAGTATGGTATTTTTTCCTGAACCACCGGATGCAAAGGCAGGAGAACTCAAATTGATCCATCAATCCAAATTGAGACCACTGGATATACCTGTCAGCAAAATCTTAGGAATTATCAAAAAATATGGAAAAGATTCAGGAAAACTCCTCTAAATAGAATGATTAAATAATTATCATTTATATATTTTGATAAATGAATTTGAAAATATTTTTCTAAGCTATTATTGTCAAATAAACATGAAAAAATTCCAACCTAAAATATTCCTTTCGACTTTTCTGCTTTTTGCAGGATTGATTTCTCCGGCTATTTGTCAGGAAATAGAAGAGGAAGAAACAGAAAAATTTCGCCGACATAGGATTTCTTTGATGCTGGGCCATACCCATATACCTGCAGGAGAGATCAACGGTCAAAGGAAATTATTGACAGTTCCTTCCTGGGGATTGGATTACAATTACCAGATCAATAGAAAATGGGCTGTTGGCCTTCATTCAGATATCATTACAGAATCATTTACAGTAATTGATTTCCAAGGAAATAAAGAATTTGAAAGGGAAAGACCTTTTACCGCAACACTTGTTGGGATTTTTAAGCCACATGAAAGATGGTCTTTTTTAGCTGGGGCAGGGTATGAATTTGCAAAAGAAGAGAACCTTTCCATATTCAGG
Organism: Aquiflexum sp.; assembly: GCF_977115555.1. Taxonomy (NCBI): domain Bacteria; kingdom Pseudomonadati; phylum Bacteroidota; class Cytophagia; order Cytophagales; family Cyclobacteriaceae; genus Aquiflexum; species Aquiflexum sp. The sequence continues at coordinate 11,718 of NZ_CDSBKL010000049.1, read as the reverse complement.
TTGGGATTGGAAAGAGGATGGGAATTGGAAAACGATTGGGAGGTTTTTATTACTGCCCAATATGACCTGAGATTCAGTGTTTATGATTCTTGGATGTTTGGGGTTGGGTTCAGTAAGGGCTTTTGATTTTCTTTAAAATATTGCGTTTAAGGAAAAAATGATGAATTAATAATTTAAAATAAGGAATGAAATTCAGTAGTAGCCACTCAAGGGTTTTTTTTGCCACCTGCTTTAGCTAGTGGTTGATTGAGTGAAAAGAGGCAATTTGGCTTTAGCCGAATGATAAAAAAATATTCACCACATAGACCCAGAGGAAAAGGAGAAAAAATCCGGGAGATGTTTGTGCCTCAAACGCTGTCAGCAGCTAATGATCCCAAAGGGATCAAAATATTTTATTTACCCCGAGTGAGGTACGAAACTCGGGGATAAAAAGAAAAAGACGACTCCGGTTTTTGGCAGAAAAAAGGAAAGGAGAGAGAATAGCTTCCCGCCAAAAACATGGAAGATCAAAACCCTTCGAGACCTTCTCAAAACCTCCCTTTCCTTTGCGGAAAAAAAATACCTCACGCAGAGCCGCAGAGAAAAAGTAAAGGTGAATGTTTGTGAAGACACAAACATTGGCAGAGAAAGACCACAAAGTGGTCAAACTTCTCAATAGCCTGTATGTTTAAAATTAAATAAGCCGATAGCCCCGAGTGAGGTACGAAACTCGGGGATAAAAAGAAAAAGACGACTCCGGTTTTTGGCAGAAAAAAGGAAAGGAGAGAGAATAGCTTCCCGCCAAAAACATGGAAGATCAAAACCCTTCGAGACCTTCTCAAAACCTCCTTTTCCTTTGCGGAAAAAAAATACCTCACGCAGAGCCGCAGAGAAAAAAATTTTGGAAGATGTTTGAGGGGACCCACGCACCCGTCAGGAGTAGGTGAATTTAATTCTTCATTCTTCATTCTTCATTTTTCCTCTGTGCTCTCCGTGTGCTCCGTGGTAAAATAAAAATCCCCTTTGCGACAATTAGCGAAACCTTTGCGTCCATTGCGGTTAAAAAAAATATCCATCTTCTGGAGAAGCAGGATAGCGGAATAAGAAGCAGGATAACGAAGAATGTTTGTGAAGACACAAACATTGGCGGTGGAAAAAAGAGCCAATTACAATGAAAAAAGCTCTCAGGTTTGTCAACCTGAGAGCAATGGATTAAGGAAATAAAGGGAATAATTTTATTTTTTTGGGGAATTACCACTTGCCTGAATTGCTGATTCCCTAAGTTCAGAAATCAGGTTTCTCATTTTTGCCTGCCATTCTTCAAACTGCTCCAAAACAGGATTGGATGGTATAGGACTGACTTGTTCGACAAGGCTTGCAGCTTCTTCTTTTTCTTTCCCTTTTGATTTCTTGGCTTTTTTAAGGGATGGTACTACGTTTGGATTAAAATCCTTCAACTCCCCAAGCCAGTTTCTTTTACTCATTAACTTACTAATTCTCTTTCCTTCTTTGCCTTGTTTTTTGGATTTGTACTTGGCAGTCCTCAGGCTTTCGATGCTCAGGTTTTTATCCTTGATCCCAAGTCCATAGATCTCGTTTAATTCACTTAAAAATGCATCTATAACACCCTTCAGATGAAAAAGAAAGGATTCCTGATGCGCTTTTTCCTGGTCAGAGCCTAATATTTCTGGGTTTTTGAGCTCATCAAGATATAGCTGTGAATACCTCAATTTAGAATCCGTAAAATCTTGAAGTGAATGATATTTCTTCTTTTTCATAGGTCAATTGTATTTGCTCTAAAGTTAGCCATAATCGATTAACCTAATTTTATTATTTTTGGATTTTATTGAAAATAAATTGACCAAATCGATCGGTAACCGGGATTTCTTGAATTATTGTTTTGTTAAAATGTAGCAGGATCATTCACAAAAAGACTATTATTTGATAATGGTTTAAAATGAAGATAGCAAGAAATTGATGGTACATTTGAGCATCCTATTCAAGGGTATTTTTAGGCTTCACGGACAAGAGGCACTGCTTTTGGCAGTGCTTTTTTTTTATTTTTATCCAAATCAAAGAAAATCATTTTGTGAAGGCAAAAACATTGGCCAAGAACTTCCAATCTAAAAAAGACATTAAAAAAGAAAAGACAGGTTTAACCTGCCTTTCTTACCATTTCTAAGCCCTAATAATTTCTTTAATTTAACATTAAAAATATACCTCACAAACATAATCTTAATTTAAAGATTGATAGAAAAACCTTACATATTTTACGCATTTTTTTTATTTTAAAAAAAATAAAAACTAAAAAAAATGAGATTACCCAATTGTGAAAGCGTATCGGTTTCATTTAATTCACCCAAACAAAATCAACCGTATCAAAAATAACCAGTCGTCAATATTAACCTCTAAAGTAATAAAGACCTGACTAAGCTGTTTGCTTTCTAAACTTGGGTAATCCTAAAAATCATTTTGCATTGATAGAAAAAATTAATCTTCATAACCACTTTTGATGATGGTGGATAACATTTTGAATTGTTTGTTGGCATTGAATATATAATAGGAATTAGCGGGAATGATAATTCCATCACCTTTGACAAGTGTGTATTTTTTGGTGTTTATTGTCAACTCAGCTGTGCCGTCGATGATCTGTATATAATTATCGAAACGGGAGATCCGTTCTTCCAATTGTGTACCTACATCCATGGCAGACGCTGTGACATTGCCGGTAACTTTGCTTAGGATTCTTTTGCTGACAATTGAGTCAGAAAGGTATTCAATGATCTCCGTGATTATATGTTCAGATGCTTTGGCAATTTCAAAATTTTCCCCCGGATCTTTCATCAACATTTTTCTGATGTTTTATTCTACTACAAATTTCTTAAAAATTCACTTATTAGAATTACAGATTTATCAGAGAATATTACATAAATCATAGGTTTTCAAGGTTCAATTTTCTGGTTTTACCCAACTGCTTAAAATAAGATGGTGTAAGTCCTGTGATTTTTTTGAATTGATTGGAGAGATGTGACACGCTGCTATAGTTCATCCTGTAAGAAATTTCCGTCAGGTTGAGTTCGTCATAAAGCAGCAATTCTTTTACTCTTTCGATTTTGTTGATGATGATAAAATGTTGGATAGTGGTGCCTTTCACTTCAGAAAAAATATTGGATAGGTAAGTATAATCATAGCCTAGTTTTTCGCTTATGAAAACTGAATAATTGACTTTAGGCACCTCTTCACTGTAGTGGACCATTTCTATCACCACGCTTTTTATTTTTTCGATAAGGATACTTCTTTTGTCATCCAAAAGTTCAAGTCCTACCCGCTTCAGATTGGCCCCAAGTTCGTCATGCTGCTGCGGTGTAATGTCATCCTTGGTTTCGACAATGCCAAGGTCAATTGACTTATAAGGAATATTCAGCTTGTCAAACTCCTGCCGGACAATGATTTTGCACCTTAAACTAACCATATATTTAATGTATACTTTCAATTTTTGTAAGTTTTGGTAAAATAAACTGGCCAAAAAAAAATGAAATCTAACTTAAAAAAATCTGATGGTCAGGTGGTTTGAAGGAGATGAAGTAAGTTACCGATTCCTTTTCGATTTTTTTAATTTTATCAGTAAAAGGTCAGGTAAAACAAAATAAAAGCACAGGGATCCATTTTCCTGTGCTTTTCGTTTCATTTTGATATTCAAATAATAAATTTGATGAGAACCCTAAAATCATAAAGTTTGTAATTGTCCTTTTTTGATTATGTTCACGACTTCATCATGTTTTTTATTCAATCGGACTTCCATTCTTCTGATAAGTTCCCCTTCTTTTCCCTCTTCAAATTCCAGGTCATCATCAGTCAGTTCGGGATATTGACCCTGAAGAAAGGTTGATTGTCTACCCCAATCACCTGTTACCTTATAGGATTCTTGTTTGAAACTTTTTTTGGTTTGCATGTTGAGATTGACTTTAAAAATCGATTTGCAAAGGTCAACCCTTAACAAGTGATAGACATTATACATTTACGTGTCATTCTTGCAAATTTCACTTATTTGAGAATGCAACTTAAATATAATCATAACGGCATTTAGCCCCTGATTACTCTAAGCAAAACTACAATGATGGCAATCACTAAAAGCACATGGATGATGCCGCCGCTTGCGTAGCCGAAGAAACCTATAGCCCAGATGATAACCAATATTACTGCGATGATGTAAAGGAGATTTCCCATGATTTTGATTGTTTAGATTAAATTTGAAGCAATAATTTTAGGCAGACTAAAATTGGTGAACTGGATATTTTGACATGATTCTGATAATTTGAAATCAATCAATTTATAAAAGAAGAATCAATAATATAATTACCAATAAAAGAGCACCGATGGAAAGGTAAACCCCTCCCCCTCTTTTGATTTCTTCATTGATTTCGCGCACTTCCTTTTTCAATTCTTTTTTTTCCGCTCTATTCATCATAGACATGTCCATGGTTTTGATTTCTTCGAGCCTATCTACCAAAATTTTCATCTCGGCTTCCGGCATCATGGGTTTGGCATCTTCTTTATCTTTTCCTCCGGCTAAAACTGAAACAGATGAGAAAAAGGTGAAAGCCATTGCCAGCATGATTATTACTTTAAACCTTTTCATATTTGATTTTTATTTGATGTTGATATCAATTTCGCAGGATATATCAATAAAACCATTACATCTTAACCGGAATAAGTGTCATATTTCACAGTTTTTAAAACTATATTCCTTCCAATTCGGAAAAGAATATTTACCACTTAAGGTCACATAAAATCTGATAAAAATATTTTTAGGGATAAGGGAAAAGAGGGGTAATTGCACCAGATTTAGCTATTGAGAAAAAAGGAAAATCAACAAGAATTGTTGAGATACAAAATATAGGTCATTTAAATAAATCACCCTTTTTTTATACAAATTTTGTCCATAAGTGGTTGATTTTAAATTTGAATTTTTAAATTTAAGCGGTTTAACGCTGAAACCAGTTATTTCTCGGCGACCACAATTAGACGTAGTCATTGGCTACGTCTATTTTGTTTTTGGACTATTGAACCTGGAAAAATCACACAGTTTGTTTGTCGCCTTAACGGTAAATTAAAATTCTTAATTTAATAAAGATTATGTTTAAGGCTGCTTATTGTCCATAATCTATCCTATTTAAAAAGTGAAATTGTTTTGAAGTTTAAAAAGAAATTGACTTGAGACTTTGAAAGTCTATTAATTTAAAGAATCAAAAGTTATATTTGGCATTGAGTCAAGTACAAAAAAAAAATCGTCATTTAAAACACTAAATAATGAATAGCCAAATTTTAAAATCCCTTTTCAGCATTATAATCCTATCAGGAATGCTTACAGGATGCTCCCCATCTACCAAGATCATAGGCTCATGGAAAAGCCCTGAATCGGAAACTATCGGGTATTCCAATCTTTTTGTTGCTGCTCTGATGGCAGACAATTTTGTCACAAAAAAGACAATTGAAAACAATATAAATGATCTTTTGCTTGGAAAAGGAGTGAAAGCAATCAGCAATCTTGAGTTGATAAAGCCAGGTCTGGAATTGACTGAAGAAACCAAAGATCAAGTTATCCAAGAAATCAAAAATAGTGGTAGAGATGCCATATTGACCATTGCTATAATCGATCAGACCAATGAAACAAGATATGTACCTGGTACTACCTCATACTCCCCAATGTATTATGGTGGAGGTTACGGTAGGTTTGGTGGATATTACGGCATGTATGGACCTACAACTTATTCTCCCGGTTACTATACAACAGACAAAAATTATTTCATAGAAATCAATCTTTATGACTTAGGTACCCAAGCCTTAGTGTGGTCAGCCCAATCTTCAACTACCAATCCAACCAACATAAATAATGCATCACAGGAATTTGCCTACGTAGTGGTAGATAAAATGATCAAGGATAAAATAATAATTCCTAAAAAATAATATTAGTCAAACAATAAATACCTCTAAGAAAAAAGGCCTGCATCAAAAGTTTGATGCAGGCCTTTTTCATTTTAGGATTTGTACCCGAGACCATTAATACCAAGTAGACTTATCCAAAATTGAAGGTAGACGAAATCACAAGGTTTACATTTCTAAAATAATACTGCTGAATCCCGGAAGAATGAGCTTATCTCCATCCTTTTTGGCTTCTCCAAAGGAATAAATTTCAGTCTGAAATTCTTCAGGCACATCTACTGAAAATTGGGATTCACCAAGGTTATGAATAACAAACACCTCTTGATCATCATGTATCCTGAAAAAAGCCATCAAAGGTTTAGGCAATTCGCCTTCGTACAATTCCAGCCTTCCCAAGGCCAGGGCCCTGTTGCTGTTTCGAAGTTTGATAATTTCTTTGTAATGGTTAAAATAGCTTGTACTCATAGATTTTTGAATCGCAAGAGGAGTGACCATTTCATCTATAGAATAAATCGGTTCAATCCATGTGGCTCTTCCCTTATCATTTGCTTTCATGTCCCAAAGAAAAGGTTCCCTGATATGCTCATCAGGTTTTTTACCAAGCATACCTATTTCTTCGCCGTAATATAGATAAGGAGCCCCGGGCATAGTCATCAATATATTGATAGCCTGTTTTTGTTTCTTAGGGTTTTCATCGAGGGAATTGAGTAGTCTTGGTTGGTCATGGTTAGATGAAAAAGTGGCATCAATAAAGTCCTTTGTGATACCAAGATAAAAGTCTAAAACCTCTTTTTGCTTATTTGCCAATAGCATTCCATCTTCTTTCTTGAAGGACTCAATCAAGGTATAATGGAAATCAAAATTGAACAAAGCAGGCAGGCCTGGCAGATATGGTGCTACAATTTCCTTTTTGTCGTACACTTCTCCTACCAGATAAATATCAGGTTTGATAGCTATCATTTTGTCCCTGAATTCCTTCCAAAAAGCATGGTTGTCAAGCGGCCTGTCGTCCGGAAAGATATGCTTGGCAGCATCTAACCTGAATCCATCCACTCCCACTTCCTCTAACCAAAATCTCCCGATTTCATATATTTCTTCACGGACTTTTGGATTATCGAAATTCAGATCAGGCATTCCTCCATAAAAAAATCCATAGTAATAATCTTCTCCAAAACCCGGGTCATGCCATTGGCGAATGTTATCACTGTCAAGGGTGATGGTTTTTTTATCCAGATAATCAGCAATGGTATCTTTTTGGGCCCAAACATAATAATCCCTGAATGGATTGTCTCTGCTCTTTTGAGATTCCAAAAACCATGGATGTTTGTTACTCGTGTGGTTGATAATCATATCAATGACCACTTTGATATCGTTTTTATGGGCTTCTTCTAAAAAACTTTTAAATTCCTCCATTGTCCCGTAGTCAGGATGGATATTTTTATAATCTGTCACATCGTATTTATGGTAACTCGGTGAAGGCATAATAGGCATAAACCAAATGGCATTTGCACCCAATTCCTTAACATGGTCTAATTTCTTCTTCACCCCATTGATATCCCCGATTCCATCTCCATTAGAGTCATAAAAGGATTGTATGAATATCTCGTAGGTAATGCCTGCCTGAGGCCAATGGTTTTCAACTTTCTTTTCCTTGCTTCCGGAACAGGATATTACAGCAAATGTCAAAATCAAAAGAATAAATTGGAGTGATTTTATTTTCATAAGGGAATGGTTAAAATAGAAAAAGTCACATATAGTGACTTTTTCTAAGTTTTTATAAATAGAATTAATTTCTGTTGATTGCGTTGAGCATTTCAAAAGCAAGCTCCAATCTCTTCATAAAGGTTTCTTCACCCTTTCTCAACCAAACCCTAGGGTCATAGTATTTCTTATTTGGACTATCAGGTCCCTCAGGATTTCCTAATTGGGACTGAAGATAGGCTTCATTTCCTTTGTAGTAGTTTTTGATTCCTTCCCAGAAAGCCCATTGCTGATCTGTATCGATATTCATTTTTACTGAACCGTAGCTATTGGCTTCTCTGATTTCCGCTTCGGTAGAACCCGAACCGCCATGGAATACGAAGAACAAAGGCTTGCCGGTAGTTCCGTATTTTTTGTTAATATAGTCTTGGGAATTCTTTAATATGATAGGCTTTAGGGAGACATTTCCCGGCTTGTAAACTCCATGGACATTTCCAAAAGCTGCCGCAATGGTAAACAAATCATCGACTTGCTTGAGGTGTTCATAAGCATATGCAACCTCTTCAGGCTGGGTATAAAGCTTAGAACTGTCCACATCAGAATTGTCCACACCATCCTCTTCTCCACCGGTCACGCCTAGCTCAATCTCAATTCCCATTTCTAGTTTTTTGAACTTCTTGAAATATTCAACAGAGATTTCGATATTTTCTTTTACAGGCTCTTCAGAAAGGTCCAACATGTGAGAGCTATATAGCGGCTTTTTGTAGGCCGCATAGTATGCTTGTCCTTCTTCCAAAAGCCCATCTATCCAAGGAAGCAATTTTTTTGCACAATGATCTGTATGCAAAACAACAGGAACGCCGTAAGCTTCTGCCATTCTGTGAACATGCAAAGCACCTGAAATAGAACCTTGTATAGCGCCTATTTGATTTTGATTGCCTAAACCTTTACCGGCAAAAAACTGTCCGCCTCCATTTGAAAACTGTATGATTACAGGAGAATTAACTTTTTTGGCTGTTTCAATGACCGCATTGACTGTGCTGGTATTGATGACATTGACCGCAGGCATTGCAAATTCACTTTCTTTTGCATACGACAATAGGTCCTTGAGTTCTTCTCCGTACTTGACTCCTGGTTTGAATTTCATGTTGATTTAAAATAGGTTGATTATTTCTTTAAAAACCGTTTTCTTAAAATTTGTCGGTTATCACTGATTTCAAAGATATAAAGACCTGATGTAAATTCCTGTATATCGACTGGCAAATTCTTGTCTATGCCTAAATATAACTCATCCTTAAGGACTTTCCCTGTAATGTCGATGATCCTAATTTTCACCTTGTCCATAGATGCGGGGATCACAACATTCAACCTATTTTCCGCAGGAACTGGATAAATTTTAAATTCAGAAGGATCCGGAGTCTCCGGATTGATAGAAAGAATTGGGTCCTGAAGTATTTCTCCTTCTGGCAAAGGAAGTTTTTTGTTGGTGAACATCAGGAATTGATTGGCCCTCAACCTGAAAGCCCTGGAATTTCCGGAAAGTATGATTTCCTCCCCAGTAAAATAATTATACCAAGTTCCTGAAGAAGGGAAAGTAAGGTTGGCATTGGCAATATCAGTCAATCCGAAATTTCCATACAGCACCATTTGAAAATCACCGTCAGTCAGCTTGATGCTTTTTAATGGCTGGGTCAGATCCAAAGTGGCATTTTGCGGTGTATTAAAAGCATTGTAATCGCTTTTCAGGTCTAACATCGCTTTGTACATGTTGAAAAGCCGCTTTCTGTCCGGGTTGTCCAAATATTCCCATTTGGTAGGCTTGATGGCCAATCGGTCATTATTGAGTTCTTGGTCATATCCAAACTCCTCAAATTGCCACATCATTTTCGGTCCGGGAATAGAAAAGAAAAAGGAAGCCATCAGCTGATTTCTATTTACAGCATTGTCGAGTTTTCTGATATTCAATGGAGAAGTCTGTCCCCAGGTCAATGATTCCCACATGGTTCTTTCTTCATCATGACTTTCCATATAACCTACCAAGGTATTGTCATTCCAACCGCGAGTCTTGTAGTAACCCCAATCAAAATTCCTTGAATTGCCTTTGGCTATTTCTCTAAAATCAAAATTCATATTTCCCCAGAACATCAAGCCATGGTTGGACAATTCTTTTTCCTCTGTATTGTCAGCAAAGTGCTCCAGGATCACATATGCATCCGGATGGTTTTTCTTGATTTGGTTGTAGATATTTTTCCAGATTGCTATCCTTGTGGCGTCATATTCCCCAAAAAAACCGACATTATCTCCCGAATTAGTTTGGGTAAAACCTTTGCTAAGGTCAAACCTGAACCCATCTACTTTGTATTCGGTCAGCCAATAATTATTGACAGAATCTACAAAGGCTTTGGTGTAGGGACTTTCATGGTTGAAATCATAACCCACATTGAAAGGGTGCTTTGGAACCCTGTTCAGCCACGGGTTGTCAAGTGTAGGTGCTCCATAATCTCCGTCATTGTACAACCTTACAAACGGACTCTGCCCAAAAGCATGGTTTAACACCATATCCAAAATCACAACCATCCCTCTTTTGTGGGCCTCGTCGATCAATTCTTTCAAATGGTTTTTTGGTCCATAAAATTTGTCCACAGCAAAAAAGAAGGAGGGATTATAGCCCCAAGATAAATTTCCTTCAAATTCCTTGATAGGCATCAGTTCAATGGCATTGATACCCAAATCAGCTAAATAATCCAGTCTTTCAATTACCGCTTTGAATGTTCTTCTATCATCAAAATCCCTTACCAAAAGTTCATATACAGCCAATTCTTCCATTTCAGGCTTTTCATAGTCAAGGTATTTCCATTGGTATTGATCCTGCGCTGTCTGAAGAAAAGTGGCCTGGAATTCAGTTTTTCCCTTAGGATAGGGCTTCAATCCCGGGTATCTGTTTTGAGCTATGATTTCGTCATCGTGGAAAGGATCCGAAACCTTATCCGCATATGGATCACCTATCCTGATACTTCCGTCAACCAAATATTGGAAAATGTACTCCTGCTTGGGCACCAAACCGGTCAACCTGAACCAAAATAATTCCTTGTCAGGAGTTTGCATCATCTGGTATTCGGGAAGGACTTCCCAATCATTGAAATCCCCAATCAAAAAAGCGTTTTTCTTAAGCGGTGCTTCCAATACCAATACCACTTCTGTATCTGAGATATAATTGATCCCTTTTCTGACACCCGAAGGAAGCGGCGCTTGAGGACTCGGTCCTACTACGGTCAGCGTGATTTCGGAAGTATCTTCTTCCCCTGTTTTGGAAGCTTTGGCAACGACCTTGTATGCACCTTCTGCATTTGCTACAAAAGTATACAGCAAACTTTCTGCCTCTGAAGCAGATGCTACAACAACATTGTCAATCTCAAGGCTCAAATCTGCCTTATCCGAAGAAGCAATCTTTATTTCTTGAGATTCCCCCAATTCCAATAATTTGGAGGAAGTGGGATTGGTAAAGGTCACCTCAAACCCTTGGCTAAGGTCTACAAAAAAGTCTCCATTGGTATCCGTTTTCCCTTCCAAAGACCCCGTGGCATTTCTAAAGACCATGCCTAACCTATATATGGTTTGTCCGGCTGTAGGATTGAAAAAATCATTGGGAGTAAATTCCCATGTCCAGATATTGGGTGCTGATTTTACCATTCTTGCATTTGGATCAGCCGTCCCCCAAGTAAATGGAACAATGGCCCAAGTAGTGGATGTCGGACCCGCTACCACCGCTCCGATATGGATATATACCGGGTCTACATCTTTAAGTCCTGTTGTCCCCTTAGTGGCATCGTAAATGATTTTGATTTTTTGATCAGCACGGGGAAAAGCAGGTTCTGTGGTTACTTGAGAGTGCGCATTAAACACTAAAAAATAAAATAGAATAAGATAAAGCGACTTTAGAAATGGTAATCTCATGGGAAGATTGTTTTACTTGAAAGTATAAAACCGGTGATGCAAACAAATGCGATCACCGGTTCATAGTTTTATTTGAATTTCACACTAAAATGTGAAATTTCTTCGATTTAGTTTTTAACGATGGAATATCTAACCTCTCCC
>NZ_CDSBKL010000048.1:0-16793 GCF_977115555.1 Aquiflexum sp. | reverse complement strand
GTATTGACGAAAATATAAAAGCAGATAACCATACCGCCACGTGCGCATTTCCGGTAAATAAATGAAGCTTGGGCTGTAGCACTCCCCTAAATAGAAATTCCTCTCCGATTCCCGCCAAAATTCCTATAACCAGGATTCCCATGAGGAATTCCCCTACATTTTCAAAATCGGTCAAATATTTGGTCAAAGCCATCAGTTCATCTTCTTTTGACTTCATCATCTGTTCCAATTCACTGAGAAATTCCGGCAGGACTATTTTGGCATTCCAGTCAATCAAAAGGCTATTGAAAAGCACTGCCCCTACCATGATTACCAAAGTGAGTGCAAATCCCATGAACTTTAACCTTGACATTTGTTGTTGCCACCCAAAATCAGCTTTGTCTATCACCTTGGCTATCAGGATAGCGGCAACATAAAATCCAAATCCACCACCAAGTCCCTGGACAAAAAGGAATGCCATTCGTCCATTTGGATTGGTAGATTCTGCTGTGAATAAAGCGGCCAATTCATCAAGGGGGATGTTAAAAAGTACGGGAAGAAGTAAAAGTCCAAGACCTTGCAACAAAACTAGTACACCAAATGTGACTAAAACCATCACCACAATAGACAAAAGCCAATTACTTTTGGCAGTGATGGGTACTTGGGTTTTATATATATCCATAATTGCGGTAAATTTACACGAAAATTAGAATTAGGAAGTGGTTAAAATCGGAAACTTAGAATTAGGGGAATTCCCTTTGCTGCTCGCACCAATGGAAGACGTCAGCGATCCGCCATTCAGGGCAGTATGCAAAGACAACGGGGCGGACTTGATGTATACAGAATTCATCAGCTCAGAGGGATTGATAAGGGATGCCGCCAAAAGTATCCAAAAATTGGACATCTTCGAATATGAACGTCCTGTGGGCATTCAGATTTTTGGGGCAGAAATAGAATCCATGAGGGAAGCAGCAGCCATTGCAGAGGCCGCCGGACCTGACATATTGGACATCAACTATGGCTGCCCTGTCCATAAAGTAGCCTGCAAAGGTGCCGGAGCTGGGATTTTGTTGGATATAGATAAAATGGTTTCCATGACTGCGGAGATTGTCAAGCGTGTCAATATTCCGGTCACCGTCAAAACCCGCCTTGGATGGTCCCATGACACGATTCGGATTGTAGAAGTCGCAGAAAGGCTTCAGGATGTAGGGATCCAAGCCATCAGCATCCATGCGCGAACCCGACAGCAGATGTACAAAGGAGAGGCCGATTGGTCTTACCTCAACTTAGTCAAAGAAAACCCGAGGTTACATATCCCGGTTTTTGGAAATGGAGATATAGACAGCCCCGAAAAGGCAAAAGAATACAAAGACAAGTACAATGTCGACGGCATGATGATCGGAAGGGCATCCATCGGATATCCTTGGATCTTCAATGAAATCAAACATTTCCTTGATACCGGAGAAAACCTTGCAGGGCCCGATCTTGAAGAGAGAATCCGCGTCACCAAAAAACACCTGGACTTTTCTGTCAAATGGAAAGGTGAAAAACAGGGAATCCTTGAAATGAGAAGACATTATACCAATTACTTCCGGGGTATGCCCAATTTCAAACCTTATAGAAGCCAAATGGTCACAGCAGAAACCTATCAAGAAGTAGCTGCCCTTTTGGAGGAAGTAGGAGAGGTTTTTGCCGATTATCAATTTTAAGACAGGATTTCAAAAAAAAATTCTGAATTTCAGGTTCCAATCACCTTTGTATTTCCGATTCCCAGCATGACCAAAGATATCCAAGCAGAAGGCGCCTTGAAGGCATGGGGATTTCTCATTGTTCTTGCGCTGATCTGGGGTAGTTCCTTCATTTTAATCAAAAGAGGACTGGGGATTTTTTCCCCGGGAGAAGTCGGTGCCTTTAGAATCGTAGCTGCCGGAATGGTTTTATTGCCGCTTTCCCTGCCAAGGTTGAAAAACCTGAAAAAAAGACAGGTCAAAAACCTGGTCATTGTCGGATTGATGGGGAGTTTTATCCCTGCTTTTCTTTTTGCCAAAGCCCAAACCCAACTCAGTTCTTCACTGACAGGGGTTTTCAATGCGATGACGCCACTGTTTGTGGTTATCATTGGAGCACTGTTTTTCAATGCAAGGATTACAAAAAGAAACAGCATCGGACTTGCCATTGCCTTTGTGGGTGTTGTTATTCTTTTGATGGTCAAAGAAGGAACCTACTTCGGGGATTTCTCTGAAATCAATTCCTACGCTTTCTATGTTTTGCTTGCATGTATCTGTTATGGCTTCAATCTGAATATCATCAAGTACCGTTTCGTAGAATTGAAACCTGTAGCCATTACCGCACTTTCCCTGCTAATGGTATTACCCGCAGCTTTGATTTACCTGTTTGCTTTTACGCAGTTTTCCTTCAAAATACTACATGTCGAAGGCGCTGTCTCGGCAGCCGGATATATTACTTTGCTTGGTGTACTCGGTACAGCCATCGCCCTGATCCTTTTTAATATCATGGTAAAAGTGGCCACACCGGTATTTGCCAGTTCTGTCACCTACCTCATCCCTGTTGTCGCGATCATGTGGGGATTGTTGGATGGTGAGGTTTTACTTCCAGGTCATTACTTTGGGATAGTAGCAGTGATTTTTGGGGTATGGGTCGGGAATAGGAAGTGATTTTGGTAATTTTGGTATTTGGTACCACGCATTAAACTCGAATTGAATGAAACTCAACTTTAGAAAAACCGGGACCGGCGAGCCATTGATCATCCTTCATGGACTTTTTGGATCGGCGGACAATTGGTTCAGTATCGCCAAGGAACTCGAGAAAGACTATACTCTTTATCTTGTGGACCAAAGAAACCACGGTGATTCTCCCCAAAGTGAGGAATGGAATTACAAGGTAATGGCAGAAGATCTCATGGAACTGATGGATGATCAGGAAATTGATGCTGCCTATCTGATGGGGCACTCCATGGGGGGAAAGACCGTCATGGCATTTGCCCTGCAATTTCCCGAAAAAGTAAAAAAACTGATCGTAGCCGATATCGCGCCAAGGTATTATCCCCTTCACCATCAGGTTATTTTGGAAGGACTCAATGCAATACCTGTTGACCAAATCAAATCCCGCAAAGAAGCAGATGACATCCTTGCCGGCTATATCAAGAATGTTGGAATTAGACAGTTTTTGCTCAAAAGCCTTGGCAGGAATGAAAAAGGAGGTTTTGAATGGAAAATCAACCTCAAAACCATCACCGAGAAGATCGAAATTGTAGGAGAAGAAATCGATTCTGACCGACCTTTTGACAAACCGACATTATTTATGGGAGGGGAAAATTCCGATTATATCCAAGAAAGTGACAAAGCTGATATTTCAAGACTTTTTCCAAAAAGTAGCATCATCTATATCAAAAATGCAGGACATTGGCTTCATGCTGAGCAGCCCGGTGCAGTGATTGAGACAGTTAGGGCTTTTTTAGGTTAAGTGGATAAACCACAAAAGGCACAGAAGGAAAATTCCTTTTGTGCCTTTTGTGTTTAAATTTTCTTTAACTTTTTTGTTTAACATTTGCCAAATTTCTATTCATCCAAAATTTGGATTGAAGTTCAGAAGTCAGATCTGTGGACTGTGGACTGTGGACTGATACCTTCAATTATTTCACCCTTTTCCCATGTTTGATCACCATATCCACATTTTGGAGTAGGCTGATATAGCGCAATACATCACCACGGACCGCAATGATATCTGCATATTTTCCTTCACTGATGGTTCCATAATCCTGATCGACCCGCATCGCTACCGAAGGCCAATAAGTAGCCGCCTTAATAGTCAGCATCGGGTCGAATCCAAATTCATTCACCCATACATCCAATTCATTCCAAGTACTTTGGCTATGGAATTTCATTGGAATTCCCGAATCAGTACCGATCATCAGGACCACGCCGGCATCTTTTAGTTGGTTGATTTTTTTCTCCAAAGTAGGTTTACGGACCGGAGTCAATTGAAAATAAGGCATTCTGCCTGGATATCTCAGAGAAGCCCTTATATCCCTGATGATGGAATCAGGCAAATCCAGGTGCCAGGATGGATCATCCAATTTTTCAGGATTATTGCGCATGTATTCATAATTGTATAGCCCTTCCACAGTAGGAGTCCAAAACAAAGGCCCTATATTCATCTTGGCTGTCCGCTCTTTGATCATCTCCATGATATCAGCAGGATATTCCGGAGCAGAGGAAAGCCCTGTATGCTCAAAACAATCAATCCCGATTTTCAATCCAACCCTGATTTCGTCGGGTCTATGTGAATGCCCTACAACGGGTTTTCCGTACTTATGCGCTTCATCAACGACTGCCTTTGCCTCCTCAAAAGTCATCTCGTCCTGATCGATGAGCTTGATCACATCCACACCTGCATCAACGAGGATTTTGACTTTGTTTCGCGCATCCTGCACGCCATTGACCCCCCATCGAAACTCTTCAGTTCTGGGATATGGCTTTTTTTGGATAAAAGGTCCAGAGACATAAACTGTAGGTCCGGGAATTTCTCCTTTGTTGATCCGATCTCTGACATTGATACTTGCTTCCAAAGGTGCACCAAGCTCGCGTGCACTAGTGACTCCTGCCATCAGCAACTGGTGCGCAGAGGAAGGCATGATGACTGATTCGAAGACATCAATATAGGTACTGTCCCAATGGGTATAATTGCTGTGCCCATTGAGCATCAGATGCACGTGCATATCCCAAAGTCCGGGGAGTACAGACATACCTTCTGTAGAAATCACCTCTGCTCCCGAGGGAATAGCCAAAGTCCCAACTTGCCCGATTTCTTTGATCCTGTCATTTTCGATGATGATTACCGAATTTCGGAGTGGTGGTCCTCCAAATCCATCGATCATGGTTCCTCCGACAAGGGCTTTGATATTTTGGGATTGGACGCTAAAAGAAACAAAAAGCAAAAGGGTTATTGCCCAATATGATTTTTTCAAAATTATTGTTCTCATTCTGAATACGGGTATGTTGAAGTTTAAAATTTAAAGAATAAAATCGGTTTAAAAATCGCCAACCATGTAAATGAAATGAAAGCCTTGGTAATCGGTTTTAAGTTTTTCCCCATCTTTGCTGATAGACTTCCAAAAATATGAGCAAAGGAAAACTGTTTTTGATCCCAACTGTCCTTGCAGAAAATACTGCTGACAAAGTCATCAGTCCCCAGGTCAAGGAGACAGTGAAAAATCTCAGTTATTTTTTGGTAGAAAATGTACGTACAGCAAGGCGGTATATCAGCAGCCTTAAACTTGGACTTACCATTGAGGATTTAAAGTTTGAAATTCTCGACAAAAGCACCAAAGGCGCTGAATTGGAGCGGATCATGAAGCCTTTGTTTTCCGGACAGGATGTTGGGGTGATGTCTGAGGCTGGATGTCCGGGGATAGCAGACCCAGGCTCTGCCGCTGCGGCCTATGCCCATGTCAAAGGCATAAAAGTTATCCCTCTCTCAGGACCAAGTTCCATGTTTTTGGCATTGATGGGTTCAGGGTTCAATGGGCAGTCATTTGCTTTTCATGGCTATCTGCCCATTGAAAAGAAGGAGCGGATTCTAGCAATAAAAAATCTGGAAACTGAATCAGCAAAATCAAACAGGACTCAGATTTTCATGGAAACTCCTTTCCGAAACAATCACCTGATGGAAGATTTGAAAGGAACACTTCATCCTGACACAAAGCTTTGCATCGCAAAAAATGTAACAGGTCCAGATGAAATGATAATCACCAAACCTATTTCAGAGTGGAGAAAATCAAACCTGGACCTGCATAAAATACCGGTGGTATTTGTTCTTTACTCCGGAAATTAAGGTTCTATCAGCACCCTGTAGGAGTCGTAAAGTGTTAGTATGTCATCCACATAGGATACTGCAAGGTGTCCTTTGGCATAACCGCTTCTGACCACAGGGTCTCTGTAATATTGAGGATCAGACTTTAAGGCAAGATAATGGGATACATTTTTCCAGCTTTGGTTATTGCCTCCGTACTTTAAAGTCAGGTTATAGGCGTCAAGCACGTGACCATGTCCTATATTGTAAGAAGACAGGATAAATTTGATCCTTTCGTTGCTTTCAGGGACCCTTTCTTTCCAAAACTTATCTAAATACTTTAGGTAATTGACTCCACCCATTAAGCTTTGAACAGGGTCATTAGGGTTTTCAACGCCAAAACGTTCCAAAGTCACCGGCATCAATTGTAACAATCCCATTGCACCTGCATAAGAGGTGGCAGTAGTATCAAAGCCTGATTCCTTATAGACCAAAGAAGCCAACATCCTCCAATCCCAACCTAGATTTTCTGCTCCCATTTTGATCAGATCATCATATTGTGAGATTTTATTTCCTCCAAGGGAAGAAAAGGAACTGTTTGCCCGGTAATAGCTATTTTTTGAATTCTGGAAATACTTGGCGTGAAGAGTTCTGATATATCCGGATTTGTTCTTCTTTTCGATCCATTGATTGATCACTTCTTCAAGGTCTGGAGCATTTTTTCTTATGGCCCAAGCGACATCTGACTTAGGACTTATCTCTACATCGATATCAAGGTCTTTGTAATAAGTTTCATTGACCATTGCCACGACCTTGTCTACCACGGTATATTCTATTTCACCTTGATTTACTTTGCTGACCAAAAATTCAGCGTTTCCTTTTTCTTCCAAAACAGCTAGGTGGATTCCAAGCTCATTTTGAAGAGAATTCAATTGAGACTTGTAAATGGCATCTTTTTGAATATGGATTACCTGACCGTTCAAATCCAAAGGATCAGTAATTTTGGTAGGACCGTCTTTTTGCACCAAAACAGTACCCATACTTCCAATTGGAGAGGTAAATGAAGCAAACTTTTTTCTGTCCTCACTTACAGCCAAATTCATGGCAATAATGTCAGCTTTTCCTTTGTTCAAAAGGTAAAATGCTTCTTCAATATCCGATTTGACGATAAGGTGCAGTCTAACACCCAGTGAGGAGGCTAAGGATTTGAGCATTTCAAATTCGTAACCCATCCTTCTACCTCTATATATGTAATAACTGGTGGAAGAATTATCGACTACGGCCCTGATATATCCTCTTTCGATAATTTCATCCAGGTCTAACTGAGCCGGACTTTCCCAAAAACTAACCTCTCTTTCGGTTTTTTCAAACAGGGTACATTGAAACCCAAAAATTGTCAATATTATCAAAAACAGTAAATTGATTCCTGTCTTCTTCATTCCATTTGTGACCCTTTCGGGACGTTGGTTTATACAAAGGTCGTACAAAGCAATTTGTGTACCAAATATTTTGAAGTATGAAATACATTTTTTTGCATAAAAAAACACCAATGAATTTTCATTGGTGCTATATATTGCTGATTATCAATTTTTTAGTCCCTATCCAATTAATCAATGGTTAACTGAAAATTTTCTTTCCCATCTTGGTAAAAAATCCTTCCGGATAGCCTCATCAGCTCAATTTCCATTTCTTTGATATTAAAAATTGCGGTAAGCAATCTGTTTTCAGCTGTCAACAGATTGAGTTGTGCATCTCTGAATTGAAGGTAATCAGATATACCTAATCTAAACCTGTCCAAGGCGATGTCAGCATTCTCTGTAGCCACTTTATAATTGACATATTCAATCTCAAGGAGATCTTTGTTTGTAAGATAAGTATTGTAAGCCCTTTGGATATCTGAATTCATCAAAATCTCCATGTCCCTAACTGCATATTCAGCATTTAATTTTTGGACTTTTGCATTTTGAATTCTTCTATTTACTGTAAACCCAGTGAAAACATTCAATGACAATGTTGCCCCGTAATTAAATCCCTGTCTTTGGTTTTGTAGCAAAAAACCTGCATCAGATCTGAAGGTGTTATTATTATAGGCGCCATTTAGGTTGACAGTTGGTAGCCTAAGTGCCTGGGTTTCTTTCAAAGCTAGGAAAGCATCATTTTCTTGTCTTTGTGCCAAAAGAAAAAGCTTATTGTTGGTATTGGCATTTTCCAATAATTCTTCAAGGCCAAGGAAGTTTTCAATTACAATGGTGTCATTCACCATAAAATTGGTAGTCGGCGGCAATGCCAATAATTCATTGATATTGATCTTGGCATTTTTGATAACCAATTCTTGGTTGGTGAGAAGGGACAGATCAGCGTTATAATCAACTTGTGCTGTCAGGAAATCACTTCTACCCGCGCCTCCTAACTCGTACCTTGCTTTGGCAATATCAAGCCTAGCCTGTGAAAGATCGAGTGTGGTTCTCAACACATTTAGGCGTTGGGATTCAAGTACCAATCTGAAATAGGCGCTTGAAATAGCTGCAACTGTGTTTTCAACCAATACTTTGGCCTGAAGTTCACTCATATCAGCCATTACCCCAAGCCTCTTTAGGGTATAAATTGTTTCCGGACGAAATCCGTAGAATCCAACAATTGAATAATTCTCGGTATTGGATTTTGCTCCGTCGATTCTGGTAGGATTTTCAGGATTAGTAACAAAAGTTTGTTCAACATTTTCTTTACTGAACGAACGGACCGCATTGGCATCAATCACCGGCATAAAGAAGCTTCCTACCCCAATTTGTATGTCCCTTTCGGCGATCACTACATTGTTTGCTGCAATCTTGATCCCATAGTTCTTTTCCAAACCGAGCAGAACGGCTTTTTCCAAATCCAGATTTTCTCCTTCCTGTGCAAAAAGAGAAAACGTCGCCCACATACTGAGCATCAATAATAAAAGTGATTTTTTCATTAGACTCTAGCTAATCTTCCTTTCTTGGATGTTAAATAAGTATAAACAGCGGGGATGATGAATAAAGTCAAAATCGTAGCAAAAGCCAATCCACCAATAACGCCTACACCCATGGGGACACGGCTTTCTGCACCAGCACCCAAAGCCAAGGCTATCGGAAGGATACCTAAAATAGTGGAAAGACTTGTCATCAAAATCGGCCTGAAACGGGCTGCTGCCGCCCCAATGATGGCTTCATCTATGGACATCCCCTGTGCCTTTCGCTGATTGGCAAATTCAACAATCAAAATACCGTTTTTAGTCACCAACCCTATGAGCATGATGATCCCTATCTGGCTGAAAATATTTAATGTGAAATCAAAGATCCACAGGGAAAATAAAGCTCCAAACAATGCCAAAGGCACGGTAAACATGATGGTAAGTGGATCCATGAAACTTTCAAACTGGGCGGAAAGCACCAGATAAATCAACACCAATGCAAAAAGGAAGGCGAAGATCAAACTGTTTGAACTCTCCCTGAATTCCTTAGAAAGACCCGATACATCAGTACTGTAAGTGTCGTCTAAGACCTCACCAGCAATTCTGTCCATTTCATCGAGACCAGCTCCAATGGTATAGCCATCCGCCAAGCCTGCAGAAACAGTGGCACTGACGAATCTATTGAACCTATACAACTGTGGGGGTGTACTTTTTTCTTTGATGGTAACCAAGTTGTCCAACTGAATCAGCTCACCATTATCTGCCCTGACATACAGCATTCTCAAGTTGACGGGTTCATTTCTATCAGCAAGTTGCATTTCTCCTACCACTTGGTACTGTTTACCATCCATAATAAAATAAGCAAACCTTTGACCTGAATAAGACAATTGGAGTGTCCTGGCAATTTCCTGAACAGACACGCCCACATTTCTTGCTTTTTCCCTGTTGATTTCTACCTCAATTTCGGGTTTTGTAAATTTCAGGTTGATGTCAGAGAAACTAAAAACCGGACTTTGACCAGCTTTTTCCATAAATGCCGGAATTACTTCTTTTAGCTTTTCCAAAGTGGGGGCTTGAATTACATATTGGACTGGAAGTCCACCTCTTCTGTCACCGATGGATTGGGGTTGTGTTACGAAAGCACGAACCGCTGTATATTTTTTGATCATTTCAGAAACTTGACCAAAAATTTCCATTTGGCTTCTTTCTCTATCCTGTGCATCGACAAGTCTTAGTCTAAGAAATCCGGAGTTGGTGCTCGAGGTTCCAAAGCCTGGTGAAGTCACAGTAGTGATCCCATTTCTTTCCTCGTCAGGTATCTGATTAATAAAGTCAGCGGTCATTTCATCAAGGACCTTATCCATATAACCAAAAGTAGCACCTTCCGGACCAGAGATAATGACTCTCATTTCACCTCTATCTTCCACTGGGGCAAGTTCAGTTGGAATCACTTTGAAAAAATAATAGATACCAAAACCCATGACCAAGATAATTGCAAAAGCAGACCATCTTACCTTCATGAATTTATCAAGTGCTCCCTCGTACAGATTGTTTAGCCAAATAAAGAAGGGCTCTGTCCAATTGTAAAAAGCGTTATGCTTTTCTCTTTTCTTCAACAACTTAGAACTCAGCATAGGCGTCATTGTCAATGCAACAAAAGACGAAATAATGACTGCTCCTGCTACTACAATTCCAAACTCTCTGAATAGCCTACCTGTGGTACCGGTCAAGAAAATAACAGGAAGGAAAACTGCCGCCAGGGCTACTGTAGTGGCAATGACTGCAAAGAATATTTCCTCAGAACCTTTGGATGCTGCAGTATCAGGGCTTTCCCCCTTTTCGATCCGGGCATAAATGTTTTCTAAGACAACTATGGCATCATCCACCACAAGTCCAATGGAGAGTACAATTCCCAATAAGGTCAGTACATTGATCGAGAAATCCATCAAATACATGATGAAAAATACGCCGATCAAAGAAATAGGAATAGTCAAAACAGGTATGAAGGTTGTCCTCCAATCTCTCAGAAACAGGAAGATAATCGATACTACGAGGATGAATGCTATTAAGATCGTTTCCTGAACTTCCTTGATCGAGCTTCTGATATAAGTAGTCGAGTCAAATCCAATATCTACAAGGATATCACTTGGCAAATCTTTCTTGATGATTTCAAGTCTTTTGTAAAACTCATCCACTATCTCGATATTATTGGAACCGGGAAGAGGTACCAATACTACACCGACCATTGGGACTCCCTCTCTTTTGAGAACAGTCCTTTCATTCAAGGCAGACATCTCGGCCATGCCGATGTCCTGAAACCTGACAATGTTATTTTGGTCTTCTTTGATGATCAAAGAATTGAATTCTTGTGGCGTACTCAACCTGCTTTTGGTCCTGACAGAAAGCTCAATTGCCGCACCTTCAATTCTTCCTGAAGGTAATTCTACGTTTTCACTTTGAACCTTGCTTAGGACATCCAGTGGAGTCACACCATAGGAAGCCATTTTCAAAGGGTCCATTCTCAGCCGGATGGCATATCTTTTTTCACCCCAGATCTGAACAGTACTTACCCCAGGTATAGTCTGAAGCCTTTCTTTAAAAACATTAGAGGCGATATCAGAAAGTTCAAGGAGGCTTCTTGTGCTACTTTGAACGGCCAAAAACACAATCGGCTGGGAGTCTGAATCTGATTTAGATACCACCGGAGGTTCAGTGTCGGGAGGGAGATTTCTTTGGGCACCCGAAACCTTGTCTCTCACATCATTGGCTGCAGCCTCAAGGTCAGCCCCAACATCAAATTCTACTGTGATGTTACTTGTACCGTCATTACTGGTAGAAGTCAGAGATTTGATACCAGCGATGCCGTTGATGGCTTCTTCCAAAGGCTCGGTGATCTGGGCTTCTATGACATCGGCATTGGCACCTACATACGTTGTCCGGACATTGATAATAGGGGGGTCAACGCTTGGAAACTCTCTGATACCCAAAAAACTGATCCCAATAATCCCAAAAAGCATTATTGTTAATGACATTACTATGGCAAGAACAGGTCTGCTGATACTGATACTTGATAAACTAGCCATCTTTTAATTGATTTTAGTGTAAGTGACAGGCATACCTGTTCTCACTTGCAATACTCCAGTGCTCAATACCAAGTCACCTTCTTTCAAACCATCAGCAATCTGTACAAAACTCTCTGTACGGGTTCCGATAGATACCTTTCTTTCTTCAATTTTACTTTCTTGGTTGACGATAAACACTTTATATCCTGCAAGTTCAGGAATGACAGATTCCGCCGGAACCATCAGCGCATTTTCTTCTACACCGAGGATATATTTGATCCTCACAAACATTCCAGGTAAAAATTTCCTTTCTCGATTTGGACTCTGGGCCCTGATTTTTAGGGTTCGTGTTCCGGTGTCGATTGTAGGCTCAAATGCAAAAACTGTCCCTTCCACATCGATTCCTTCGGATTCATTTGAAAAGATAATCTTAGAACCGACCTTAACTTGGTTCGCATATCTTTCTGGTATGGAAAATTCAATCTTGATCGGATCAATATTCACAATACTTGCTATCACATCAGATGAACCTATGACACTTCCTTCAGAAATCATCCTCAGACCCAAAACACCATCAAATGGCGCCCTGATGACTGTTTTGTTCAACTGGGCTTCTACTAATTTGATGTCAGAAAGGTTGGTGTTAAATTGGTTGAGAACAATATCATATTCTTCTTGGCTTATCGCCTCTTTGGCCAATAATTGCTTTTGCCTGTTTTCCTGACTCTGAAAAAGCTTTCTTGTAAAGTCCAATCTTTGAAACTGAGCGTTGAGTTCATCGTCATTGAGGTAAAGGAGGGGAGTACCCTTTTTCACAAACTGACCCTCATTGAAAGTTATTTTTTTTACAAGACCTGAAATCTCAGACCGCAGGTCAACACTCTCATTGGGAATAATCGTTCCTGTCACGCTGAGGTTGTTTTCCAATCTTTCAGGACGGATTTCTACAACATTGACGGGAATAGGCTGACCGGAGCCTTGTGGCCCTCCGGAAGAGGCAGTAGTGCCTGCCTCATCAGATTTTCCCATATATTGATCCCATCTCGGGTAAATAAAAATCACTGCCAATACAAGGGCAATGGCTATAATTAAAATTGCTTTGGTTTGTTTTTTCATTCTACTTATTCAGAAAATCCTGTTAAGGTTTGTTGTTGATTTCTTATAAACTGCAGTGACAATTGGTTAAAAACTTCTGGCTGCTCGACATTGACCACATGTCCACATGCTTTGACAATGTTGAGAAAAGAAAGTTTATGCTCTTTCACAATTTTTTTAACTGCTTCGAGAAACATGATATCTTCTTCACCCATTACATATAAAGTTGGGATGGAAAGGTCTTTTTCTTTGAAAAACTTAAGAAGGGGGTTGATGTCTTTTGTCAACTTAAACCACCTTATAAATTCTTTTTGACAAAGCCTTTTTGCTTCATTGATAAACAGATTCCTTGACTCGGCATGGTGTCTTCTCGGCATGATGATCCAAGCGAACAAACTATATAACCACATGTAAGGAACGACACTCTTGAAGGTATTTCCCAAGGTTACAAGAATCTGAGAAGTAAAATTCAGTCTTGTAACTGCTCCTGCCATGATCATTGATTTTACCTTGTTGGGTTCCATTTCAGCCAATTGCCTTGCCAAAATAGTCCCTAACGAAACCCCCATTATATGTGCGGGGGGTAATTCAAGATGGTCAAGAACTTCTATGATGTCCTCGGTCACTGCAGGAAAGGTATATTCCTCTTTCCATATATTCCTGATAGACCCTACAGACTTGCCATGGCCTCTTAGGTCAATGAGCAAAAGATTGAATTCCTGTTTGAATTCACGGATCTGCTTGTACCAAATAGAGGACGAACCTCCGGCGCCATGGATGAATACGACCCATTCGATACTGGTAGGATGCATGTAGGTTTTATAATATAACATACTGTTTTTCATCTTGACCAAGTAATAACCGAACAGTTTGATTTAAGTTCTGAACCCGAAAGCTAAGTCCATTAATTTGGGTAAAAAATAAAATAGACACAGGTGGCGATTGAAGTCGATTAATGGTTATTTCCTTTTAAAAAATAAACCAAGGCAGTATTTACCTTGGTTCATTCTTATTGGGTTTTGGGTTTTAAGATCAAGGTTTTTTATAACAATTGGTTCAGAAAGTATATGCCCAATCCCAAATAACTTTCCAAATCCATCTCTTTTTCATTCCTCGCTTCTTGCCTCTAATTCCTCGTTTCTCGCTTCTTTTATAGCTTCCTCTTGATAAAATCAGTCATCAATGAATAAAGGTGCCAAGAGGTATTCCCTCCAGAAATCCCATGGTTTCGATTGGGATAGTACATTGTTTCGAACTGCTTGTCAGCTTTGATCAGGGCATCAACCAAATCAACTGCATTTTGGTAGTGTACATTGTCATCGCCTGTACCGTGGATGAGAAGAAGGTTTCCTTTCAATTTGTCGACATGGGTAATCGGGCTGTTGTCATCATATCCGGCAGCGTTTTGCTGGGGAGTCTGAAGATAGCGCTCGGTATAAATGGTGTCATAATATCTCCAAGTCGTAACGGGAGCAACGGCAATAGCGGCCTTGAAAACGTCATTACCTTTCATCAAAGCTAGAGAAGACATATATCCTCCATAAGACCAACCCCAGATTCCTATCCTTGATGTATCAACAAATGGAAGTGAACCCAAGTACTTGGCCCCGGCGATTTGGTCTTCGGTTTCCAATTTCCCCAGATTGGCATAGGTAGAATGTTTGAAATCCCTGCCCCGTGCTCCTGTGCCACGGTTGTCCACACAGGCTACGATGTAGCCTTCTGCTGCCAGATGTTGGTGCCAAAAATCCCTTGTCCCACCCCAGGCATTGGTGACATTCTGAGAACCGGGTCCACCATAGACATACATCAGGACAGGATATTTTTTGTTGGGATCAAAGTCCGAGGGCTTGACCATGTAGCCATTGAGTGAAGTACCATCCACTGTATTGAAACTGAAAAACTCCCTGCCTGAATAGGCAAAATTCGAAAGCTTGCTTTTTAATTCCTGATTATCTTCCAAGACCTTGACCAATTTACCGGAAGACTCATTTAACGTCACTTTAAGTGGTATAGCAGAATTTGAAAAATTGGCAATGAAATATTTGAAATCTTTACTCATGTTGATGGAATAAGTGCCTTTATCAGGAGTCAGGTTTTTTTTGGCTTTTCCATCCATATTGACCACATATAGGTTTCTTTCCAAAGGTGAGGCCTCAGTAGATATGAAGTAGATTTTTTTGCCTTTTTCGTCTATGCCGACCAGATTTGTCACCTCCCAATTACCGGAGGTGATCTGACGGATGAGTTTACCTGCATTGTCATGGTGGTAAATATGCTTGAAACCATCCTGCTCCGAAGTACGGATAAATCCCTTATTGTCTCCCAAAAACCTTAGGTCATCATTGTAATTGAGGTCGACGTATGTGTTTGATTTTTCTTCTAAAATGACTTTGCTTCGACCTGTTTGGGCATCAGTATACAACAGGTCAATCTGATTTTGAAGCCTGTTGACTCTCAAAAAAGCCAATGTATTTGGCTCACCTGTCCAATACATTCTTGGCAGATAAATGTCAGTCCCTTCACCAGCATCTGCTTTCACAGTTTTTTTGCTTGCAAGGTCATAAATATGGATGCTAACTTCAGAGTTTGATTCTCCTGCTTTGGGATATTTGAACCTGTAATCCTGAGGATACAATTTCCCCCAAATCTGCATGTTAAACTCAGGAACTCCAGACTCATCAAATCGTATGAAAGCAATTCTCTTACCATCCGGTGACCAATCAAAAGCCTTTGACATGGAGAATTCCTCTTCATAAACCCAATCCGCAGCGCCATTAAGCACATGGTTCCATTTACCATCTGTGGTGACCTGAGTCAATTGCTGAGTACTGAGTTCGATGATGTAAAGGTTGTTTTCTTTGACAAAAGCCACTTTGTCATTGTCAGGTGATAGGGTGGCGTACATGATCTTTTCGCCATCCAAAAGTTTCTGCGCCTTTCCTGTTGCAAGGTCAATCACATGATAAACACCTTTGCTTGATCTTCTATAGATTCTTTCAACTTCAGAGGCGATCAAGGCTTTGCTCTCATCAGCATTGAAAGCATAGCTTGCAAAATTCAACCCTAAAGTCTCACCATTAATCAAAACAGCTGATTCTTCTCCGGTCTCTACATTTATTTTGACAACTTTCGAACCTGATGGAGTCCTCACAAGTGAGCTATAATATTGCCCATCTTTCATCCAATTGATTCCCTGCACTGACTTTTGAGAAAAAGTATTGTTTTTGAAAACATCCTCTAAAGTCACTTTTTGTTTTTGTTGGGCATGTATGTCAACCTGCAACGCCAGGAAAAATGCCAGGAAAGCAACCAATTTAATTCTAATCATAATATCTAGGTCTAAAGTCCGGTTTAAAAGTATAAAAAAGGAACTATACCCAAAAAAAAATTACGTCACCGGAAAAACCATATCTGAAAGATCATAAAATTAATAAGGAGCAGAACTCAAAGCTTTTCCCTGCTACCATCAACTTTTCCACGATACCGAATGCCATTTTCAACAATCAATATTTCTCCACCCCTACCATTTTTAATACTTGAGTCCACCCCGATTACCCTCCCCCCAAAAAGTGCCGTGATAGCATCCAAAGACGTATGTCCTACCACAATATACTTGGATTCAAAAAATGCTAAAATATCATCCATGTTCTTATTGGAAACTCCTGCTTCAAAATAACCCCGATACCAGATCGGCCCTTCCTGCCCATTTAAAAAATTGATTAGGCTTCTATTTGATCGGTTTACAGATCCGCTATTAGGCAAAATATCCTCATAAAACATTTTATTTACCTCGTATGCGGTCAATTTTCTTCGAATAAACTGGGGAGAAATGCCCGCATGGGTAATCAGCATACTATCTATTTTAATAATTGCAGGTCTTTTTTTAAGCCAGTTTCCCAAAACTGAAT
>NZ_CDSBKL010000047.1:0-16923 GCF_977115555.1 Aquiflexum sp. | reverse complement strand
CCGTTATAGGCATTTTTTAAGACGAAATATTTATTACAAACACTGGTTCAGATAGAATGAAAATAGCGGAGCATAATCAAGAAGGCGGCCTTGAACTATAAGCCGGTGTTTTTCTTCCCGTATGTTCTTGGGCAAGTCACTGAGTTGTAGATTGGTCGTTGAAGTAATTTCAACATTTACGTTAAAATTAGCCATCATATGATCAAACTTCCCCCAAAACAAAAAAGTCAGCGGATCCGCTGACTTTTTTGTTGCTGAGCATTTTGAATGTGGCACCTATTTGAGGTTTTTCTTAAAGAAATCAATCGTCCTTCCCCAAGCCAAATCTGCGGCAGCCTTGTCATACCTCGGAGTCGAGTGGTTGTGAAAACCATGATTGACTCCCGGATACATGTGCATTTCATATTTCTTCTTATTGGCTTTCAGGGCTTCTTCGTAAGCCGGCCAACCTTCATTGACCCTTGTGTCCAATTCTGCATAATGAATCTGAAGAGGTGCTTTGATAGTTGGCACTTCTTCAGCTGTCGGCTGTCCCCCATAGAAAGGTACTGCTGCTTTCAGGTCAGGTACACGGACCGCCATCATATTGGAAATCCAACCGCCAAAGCAAAATCCGACTACACCGACTTTACCTGTGCATAAGTCATGCGCTTTCAAAAACTCATAGCCGGCGATAAAATCCTGCAACATTTCTTCCCTGTCACGCTTGGATTGCATCGTACGTCCCTCGTCGTCAGTGCCGGGATAGCCACCAAAAGGCGTCAATGCATCGGGTGCAAAAGCAATGAACCCATCCAAAGCAGCCTGATGGGCAGTATCTTCTATGTATGGATTCAATCCCCTGTTTTCATGGACCACGATGACACCCGGAAGTTTTCCTTTTTTATCTGCAGGCCTTGTCAGCAAGCCTTTCATTTTGCCCGCGCCTTTTGGAGAATCATACTCCACATAGGAGGAAATCAATCTCGGGTCATCTTGGGTAAAGCGCTTTGCTTCGGCATAATTGGGAAGTAAAAATCCTAAAATCGCCGATACCGTCAGTCCCCCGACAGCAAATACCGAAAGGCGGTTTACAAATTCTCTTCTGTCAATTTTGCCATGGACATAGTAGTCATACATGTCAAAAATTTCTTGGCTTAGATCTTCTTTTTTGATTGGTTCCATTTGGTTCAATTCGGATTTAGGTAAAAACAAGGATTAAAATAATACCATAAGTTAGGCATAAACTTGGTAACCTTTAGAACTTTGGCAGATAGAAAAGTTTAAACCGTTGGTGTAATTAAGTATTTCCGGGAATTATTATTGCTTGGAATGACGAATCAACCAATAATTTTATTTTTAGAAAAAAGTAAAGGATTAAAAAATATCTTTAAATCCCTATGGATCAATATTCTAAAATAATTCAGTTTTTTATGTAGTTAATTGCCGCCTCCAGAATAGTATCCTTGTTTTTTTGGACATCAATAGGATCCATCCCTATCATTATATCTACAGGTACCCCTGTCTCAAAATTCAATCCTTGGGCTGTATATCCAATCGAAGAACTATAATTAAAATACCATCCGTTTGGCAATTCAAATCCTGCAGGTACCCCACTTCCCCCTCCTGTATCATCTCCCATGAGGATGGCATTATCGATGTTTTTGATGGCAGCCGAAAAATAACTTCCTGCACTGAATACCCTTCTATTTGTCAATACAACGATTTTTCCTGTAAAATTCGGGCCTTCGGAATAAGGATCGAGAAATACTTTTTCTATTTCGGTAAAATCGTTTCTTCCAGGTCCATTTTTGAATTGACTGGAATAAATGTGCGTCCTTTGGCTTATAATCCTTGAAAGGATTTTTAGGCCGTTGGCAGGATTTCCACCTTCATTATTTCTAATGTCAATAATTATTCCCGGAAGGTTTATAAACCTATTTATCACTGAATCCATTTCAAAATTCGTAATTGGATTTGTGAAACTCCTATAATAAATATACCCAACACCCTGTATTTCATGGTTAAGTAAGTGACCAGTGATTCGTGAACCTTCAAGGTAATTCCTTTCCAATAAATCATAATTGAAATTTGGAGGGGCATCCAGATATTGTTGGAACCTTGAAATATCAAAAGGAGACCTAAGATTCACATGACCGTCACGAAGTTCGGAAAGCATTTCTGTTAGAATATCAAAAAACTCTTGGTCATTAGTTGCTGAAATTGCCCTGCTTTTATAAGATTGATACGATGCATCCCAATCAATATTTTTGTATTCAAAAAATGAATACCGTTCGTTCAAGGTACTCCAGAGAATATCAAAATTTGATTCATACGAATTGACAGGATCATTGTCCATCCATATTAATTCACACGAACTTAATCCTCCTATAATTAACAGCCATATTAAAATGAGTTTGTTTTTCATTTTGTTTTCAACAAAAAGTTTAAACTAAATGTGTGGCTTGTAGCTGAAAGCGAATGGGGGTTTTTGAAGGAATAATTATCCCATTCATAACCAAATTGAATCCTGTTTCCGCTAGAGATAGGATAGTCCATCCAGATTCGTGATTTAATTCGAGGAAAAGAGAAAAAGGAAACAAAATAACCGTTTTGATAAAATTCCTTTAGGAAGGGGATTTCGTGGTTAATAAAGTTCGGAACACCGGTATAGTTTGGACGTATCAGATACCCAAAAATTGGAATAGACAACTTGAAATTTCCTTTGATTGGTTTATTAAAGAAATTGAAATCCCTTGTGTACAAACCGGTTGCATTCAGAAACCCCCCACCCTCAAAATTGATCATGCTGCTGTCCCACCTTTCATTTAGTCGAATACTTAGTAAATGTGAAATAGTTCCGCCTAAGTATATCTTGGCCCCATTATCAAATGTGGAAATATTCCGGAGGTTGGTGTAAGCAATTTCATTCCAATAAAAAGAGGATTTGGGAGGTACGAACCTTCCCCCGTTTTGGGAAGGTTCGTAAATCTTGGTAGAGAGAGATCCAATACTGCCCTTGAACTCAAAAAAACTAATGCTTTTGGTTCTATTTCTTTGGTGGTTGAGATTGAAGTAGAGGTTGGTACCTGAATACCTCATTGGCGAAACTACCTTGTCCACTATCTTTTGGGATTTCAGTCCTAGTCCCAGTCCCCAAAATGATTCTATTGTTTCATTTTGTGCGATGGAAGGGTAAGATGAAGCCAAAAGTAAAACTAGAACTATGATTTTTCGATACATAGATTTTCAAAATCACTGTGAAAACACCTTAAAACATTGAGTTCATGGCTAATTTTTAATATCCTAAAATCAGTTCACTATTGAAATATTACCCGAAGTGATGCTTCCCCGGATTTCAGTGTTTGCGCCGTTGTCGATATTCAGGTTTCTGCCTCCTCTGGAATTGCCGACAGTGATATTGCCTGAGCTGGCACTGAGGTTGTAATTGAAATCTCTGAGGTTGGAAGGGGTTTGGATTTTGAAATTACCAGAGGTTCCGCTGAATCTGGTTTCTGTACCCAATCCGGCATTGGTAGCAGAGACATTTCCGGAAGTCACTTTCAAATCGCCCAACAGGGATACGTTTTCCAGCTTGGCATTACCGGAAGTCAGACTCACATGGACTGTGCCTTCCACCCCCGCAATACTGATTCCGCCGCTTCCTGATGAATAATAGATGTTGCCTTTGATGTCCTCCATCTTGGCAGATCCGGAACCGACATTTCCTTTGACATTGCCTTGGATTCCTGCCATTTTGATGGATCCTGAACCAGCATTTGCCAAGATGTCTGCACTGATGTTTTTGGCGGAAACACTCCCTGAACCAACAGAGAGGTTGATACTTTCAGAGGAGACATTTTCCACATAGACAGAACCTGATCCTCCCTTCATATCCAGACTCATACCTGAGGGTCCGGTGATTTTGATATGTCCTTTGGTTTTATTGTTCCAGTTGTTGCTGCTGTTATTTACCTTATGGGAAATCTTCAACACATCCCCGAGGGTGACGAATACGATATCCTGGTCATCATTGGTAGATTCTAGAAAAGCATTTACAGAGACATCGGTATTGGACCCTCCGATGTATTCCACTTCCAACTGACCTCCAGAAACTTCAATTCTGGAAATACCTGAAAAGGATTTGGTGACGTCCACGATTGTTTTGACTTGTGCAAAAACCGGGGAGACTGCAGCCGTTGCCAAAATCACGAACAGCGCGAATGATGATTTAATGATTGTTTTCATAGTAAGTTGGTTTTAAAGGATGAAACCAAAGCTCAAAGCATTAAGCTTTGGTCCTTTGTTTTCTTGGAAAGTTTCGTTGAGATCATAATTGAAATAAAGGGTCACATCGGCTACGCTGACTTCGGCCCTCAGCCCATATCGGAAATCAGAGGCAAACATATTGCCTAACTGGAATTCTTTTACTCTGTTACCTTGTGGATCACGGTATACAAATTTACCTCTTCCACCCAACCTATAGCCGGCAAAAGGTCCGACACCAAAGCTAAAATTTCCATTGGTAGTCTGCACTGTAGGCACTAGGCTGATATTGGCATATGAGGCGGATATTTTGGATTTTGTCCCGGTACCGGAGGGATGCTCGACAAAAATCAATCCCTCATCGCCCCTCAATGCCTGCAGGTTTCGGTCTTCAAATTTGAAGTTGTACCAGCTGACGCCGATGGTGGATTTGAGGTTGAAGTTTTTGCTAGGCTTGTAGGTATAATGGTAATTGATGGCAGGATTCCAGCTTCCCCATGGTTTCACTGCCGGGGCAGCATCATCTCCGATCCAGGTGTTGATACCGATATCCATTGTCAGGCCGTTACTGGACTTTTTGGCTTTGGAATGGTATTCAGTATAGCGGTCGTCTCTTGAGACAAATTCCCAAGTTTTGGTGCCTTCAGCATTTTTATAGACGATTATATCTGTATTGAAAAGCGTAAAATTGTTGGTTTTTAGCGGAACTGCCTGGGTTGAATCCGACTCCTGGGCAAAGCCCAGGGTAGTCAGAAACAGAAGTGGAATTAATATCAGTGTGGTCGTTTTCATTGGCTTAGTGTTCAAAAAAAGGGACTTAGAATATAATTCCGAAGGTGATAGGATTCAGTTCAGGTCCTCTGCCATCTTGGAATAGTTGGTTGAAATCGTAAGTGGTAAAGAAATTGACCCTGCCAAATCCGACCTCTCCTCGGATACCGTACCGGAAGTTGTTGAGGAAAATCCCGGTGTTCAGGTGTTCTTTTCTCCTTCCGCCTCCTTCGAGCGGACGGTAGACGTATTTGGAGGTTCCGCCCAAGCGATAGCCTACATAAGGTCCTGCAGCAAATCTCAATCCCTTTCTTCCCTGATCATTCATTCTTCCAAGATCCAATTTGAATAGGCCCATGGTGGTCAGGTAAGACGCAGAGATTTTGCTCTTAAACCCTGCAACATCATTTCTTTGGACAAACTCGATCATATCATCTCCTCTCACAGCTTGGAAGTCGGTATTTTCAAATTTGAAATTATACCACTGAACTCCCATGCCTAGGTCAAAGCGGAATCCTTTGCTGATTCTTTGGCTGGCAAAGAAGTTAAGTCCTACATTCCAGCTGCCCCATCCTCTTACAGAATATGGTTGGGAGGTTCCTGGAAATTGCCCGTTATTGTCCAGGTAGTTGTTGAGTCCAAGGTCTACAGCAAAATAGGTCCGGAACGGTGGGTCGCTTTTTTTCTTAATCCCGGTTTCCACTTTTACCCTCGTGTTGGGGCTGGATTCATCTACCAGAATCCGGATGCCGGCCACTGATACCTCGGTTTTGTTCCAGTCCTCAGTTACTTTGACGATTTCGCGGGATCCGTTTTTTCCGGAAACTTCCACGACGACAAGCTCCCCGGTTTTTTCATCTATCTGCAGGTCAAGCTCAGAGATGATCTGGTTGATGTTCATTTTTTTGAGCCGCTCAAAATCCTCTTTGTTGTCCACGACAAGGACGATTTTTCCCGAAGTTCCAAACTCCACGATGATGGTGTCTTTTGGAGCCAAAAACTCCCTGTCCGTACTTCCGAATGCAAACTGCACCAGTCCGAGGAAGCAAAATAATAATAGGTATTTTTTCATGATGGTTTACGTTTTCAATTTTGGCGGATTATTTTCTTTCTCTTCTGGAGGTATTGTTGCTTACAAACAAGTTGTCTTTTGCATCCTGCAGGTCTGCAAAACCCTGTTCTACTTTGTTGAGCAATCCTCCTATTTTTTCTACTTTATTTTCAATTCCTGCTATGAGCCCCTGCTTTTCAGGCTCTTCTTTGATCCCGTTGGATTTGATGGTGATTTTGTAAGTCATCACTTCTTCTTCAACTTCGACGTTATTTTGGGCAATGGCTTCAGTGACATTGAGTTCGGGAATTACGATCTCAGGGGTTTCCACAAATGCTTCATCGATTCTTTCCTCAGGCCTTTCCGCTACTGCCAGCAATTCCTTTGGAGCTTCTTTTATCTGCGGCTTGACAATGACAGATTTTTTTATTGGAGCTGGAACAGTTTTGTCTGATTCCTTTGCCTGTTCTCCTGTGGTCTCTTTTGATTCCTCAATGGATTCGGGGTTTGCCGGAATGGTTTCTTCCAAGGTTTCAGAACTCTCATCCTCAATAGGAGTGGTCAGCTCTGAGGTAAGTGGAAGGCTGCTTTCAGATTCCAAATTTGACTGCCATACCACGTAGCCCACTGCAAGGAAAAGAAGCAGTGAAGCGGCAATTCCCATAATGGGAAACCATATTCCTTTATCTTTTTTCGGCAGTTGCCTTTCAAGTCTTTCCCAAGCGAGTTGGGAAGGTTTTTCTTCATGTTTGGCCAGCCTTTCTTTGAAGAACTGATCGAAGTTTTTATCTGTGTTAGCCATTGATTCTCCTTTCTTTGATTTGTTGATCGGCTATTTTTTGTTTCAATGTATTTCTTGCCCTGTTGAGTTGGGATTTCGAAGTGGATTCTGTAATGCCAAGTAAGTCGGCGATTTCAGCGTGGCTATAGCCTTCGATGGCGTACAGGTTGAAAACCGTCCGATATCCCACCGGCAATCCCTCTACGAGATCCATGAGTTCCGCGGCTTCGAGATGGTTGAGTTCATAATGGGAATCAGCCAATTCCAAGTGGCTTTCCATATTCACTTCCATGCTCAGGTTGCGGTTGTTGCGAAGGGTAAGCAGCGATTGGGTGACGACGATGCGTTTCATCCAGCCTTCAAAGCTTCCCTTGGCTTCATATTGTGGTAGTTTTTCAAAGATCTTCATAAAGCCCTCAATCATGACATCCTCAGCCAAATCTCTGTCCTTGACATATCGCAGGCAGATGGCCAAAAACTTTCCCGAGTAGGACTCATACAAGTGCTGCTGGGCTTTTCGCTCACCCTTTAAGCAACCTTTGATGATGTCTGTTTCAGTGGTAAAAGTTTTTTTGAATAACATTACTATTGGCTTTCAAATAGGTAGATACATGTCAGTAAAAATAGGTTGCACCGGAATGTGAAAAAAGGTTAAATTTTTTTTCAGTGATTTAAAACCTAACCTGAAGTCAAGGTATAAAATTTCTTTTTTTAACTGATAATCAATGGGAAAAAGGTCTACAATTTCTAATTGGTTTACAATGGCTGCTTTTTGATTATCATATTTATATCAAGCAACTGTTTATTGTTTTTGACTTGTTGAAAAAAAAATGGTGCCCTCCAAAAGATTAACAATTTCATAAAAAAATACACCTGTATCACCAGGGTAAAATTTTGAAAATGACCCTTCTCAAATTAGATTTACATCCCTAAATATCCCTTTCCGGAAGAGAAAGAAAAAATTATTAACAGTATCAAAAATGGTTGTATTTGGAAGTAAAGCGACAGAAGTTGCAACAGAAGTCATCCAAGATAAATGCTCAAACTGCGGAACACAAAACAGTGTTCGGATGACGGTTTTCCAAAAATATGCACATGTATTTTGGATTCCATTTTTTCCGATCGGAAAAACAGGTCTGACACAATGCAGCCATTGTAAGCAAGTTCTTGAAAAGAAAGAATTCCCCGTTTACCTCAGAAGCAATTATGAAATCTTAAAGCAGAAAGGAAAGACCCCGGTCTGGACTTTTTCAGGGATTATTTTATTCATTGCTTTTTTTATTTTCGGAGGAATCATGAGTAAGCAAAGGGAAGAGAAAAATCTGATGTTAATTGCCTCACCACAAGCCGGAGATATTTTTGAAATAAAAATCGACTACAAGCAGTATACTTTATATAAAGTCGAAAAAATTGATGGGGATACCGTTTTTGTTTTGTTAAATGATTACGAGACAAATAAAAGACGGGGACTTAAAGACTTAAAAATCAGAAGGGATGAGTCATTTTCAGGAGAATCGATTCCCATTCTCAAGGCAGATCTTAAAATGATGTTGGATGATGGGGAAATAATGGACATTGAAAGAAAATGACAAAAGCCAGAATCCGGATTTTTCTATTTGCAACCTCACAATATTGGAAATAGGCAACATCTCCTTTGACATCAAATAATCGAAAGTTGACCCGACAATGATAATCCTGTGGGAGTGCTTTAAAACCGAACAGGCATTCCATGACCATTTGAACTCAAAACACCTTCAGGAATTTTTGGCACTTGACTTAGTCCAACTTGAAAATGGATATGTCACCGACAATATTGAATAAACATAGACAAAATGCCAAATTTGGATACCTAAACAGAGCTTCAAATATTGATCATTTTGCAAAGGGTTGAGAGGAAAGAGATTTAAAATGGCTTTTCATTTGCAACGTTTTATCTCCTACTTGGCTGATTCCGCTATGAGCACCATCGAGGAGGACATGTTTGGAAAAACCTTCCATTTGTTTTGGGCGCCATATTTATAGTAATGTGTTTGAAACAGTGCAGGCATGGAAATATTCAACCCAAAACTGTTTCCCCGCTTGCTTGCCCCAACCCACTCAATACTTGCGACAATGGTACCGCTCAGCACGATGTTTTCTTCTTCCAGGTCAAATGTCACCCAACCGCTTTTATGGGCTATTACCTGCCTCAGGATGGGTTTTTGGTTCAAAAACTTTGAAGGTTCACCAGATTCCAATTCATAAAAATTTACCCGGAACATGAGTGTATCAAAATTGTTGAAACCCACATAGAATTTCAATTTTGAAATGAAGTTGGGTTCATCCCCAAGACGAAACTTTCGGCCAATTTCTGCACCTAGGTTCATATTGGGTTTATCGCTGATGGCAAGGTTGGTTTTCATGGCGGTTTTTTCATCCTTATTTCCATACTCTTTTTTTACCAAAATCCCGGATTTGACCACCATCTCCTGAAGCACAAGTGTATTTTCCTTCAGCTTGATGTTTAAGGGTTTGGTATAATTTTCGTCTGAAAGGATCATTTCCACAGGTTCAAAGCCCATACAAGAGATCTTTAGCGGGATTTTATTGTCCGGGATTTCATTGAGATACAGTATAAAATCCCCCTCAACAGCCGACACTGTCCCGATCGAGGTTCCTACAAAACCGATACTCACAAATGGAATCGGGCGGTCATTTTCGTCAGTTACTTTGCCTGTTATCAAAAATTCAGCTTGGACGATAAAAGGAAGAACGATAAAGCAGCAGGTGGAGAGGAGTTTTTTCATGTCGCTATGGTTTATTTGGTGAAAAAGATTGTTTTAGATACTTATGAGAATTTTTGCTTGCCTGGTTTTAGGAATTGATTTTAAGTTTTTTGTGCCATGCCCTGCTTGCCCGTGATATCAATATGGATCCTACAAGGGTAGGGGCAAGCCATATGATCCATCCCGGAGTGAAATTCACATTGGTTACCAGGAAAGCCGTCAGGGTAGCAATGTATGCCCCACCCATCAGTCCGATATGCTTGACCAGCCATGTCTTATTATTCGGTTGGAAGCTTGGGTTTTTCAAGATCATGCGCACATCACGGATGGCAAACCCCATAAGGATCGCCCCAAAAACCGCCATCACAGAAACTGAAAAAGTATTGGTTTTCAGCATTTGGTAAATGGGTTGGACCACCATCCCTGCCGATACCAGCAAGCCAATGCCTGTAGGAACAATGTCTTTCCATCCGATACGGTAAGCTTCCCTTAACCGATAGTAAAAGATCGAGCGCTGACCTGTATATGTCATATAGAGGGTGAAAATCCCGACAGTGAAGAGGAAGGGATTGGATTTGAGTTGCGTCATCAAAATGGCCGAAGTGCCGACGGCATACATCATCAAGACGTACCAGTTTCCGGATTTCAGGTGGTTTTTTTGACCTTTTCGTGAAGCAATGGCCATCGCGCCAAACAAAAGGGCCAAAAAACCCGCTACGATATGGATGATAAGAATAGATTGGAAGAGCATAAGTGTTGTCGTTTGTTTCTCAAACTTATGCAGGGTTCCTATCAGAGAAAAATAAGAGGGCTAGAAGGAAAGGATTTGGGACAAATAACCAGATTAGGGCTGAAAAACAAGGTTTTTGGTGCTAAGCAGCAAAGCTCAATCAAGCAGATTTTTGATTTTTGATACCATATTCCGTGAAACGGGGATTTCGTTTTGGCCGAATTTGAGTCTGAGTTGTAAGCCTTGGGCATTGCCTCGGAAGCTTTCCAAAAAATCCAGATTGACTAAAAAGGCCCTATGGCAGCGGACCAATCGAGGCAAACCTTCTACATCTGTCTCCAACCTGCCCAATGTGCTCCTCACCATGGATTTTTGCAAACTGTTGTCTACTAGGTGATAAACAGCAACATAGTTATCTGCAGTTTCAGCATAAACCAAATCCCTTCCATCGATTTCCAGGTCATCTTTTTTCAGTTCGGAATGGATTCGGAGTTTGTTGTCTTGGCTTTGACAATTGGGTGTTTGTGCTTTTGAAATACTTCCCGATAAGTCATTTGCCGTTTGGATGTTTGATCGGAGTAGGTGGGTATATTTAATCATCATGTAAAAAATGATGGGAAAGAATCCCACGCCCAATGTATATAACTGGAAAAAAAGGAATCCTCTTAAATTTAGTCCAATGCTAAACATGTAATTGGAATAGAGGATATTGAAAACACCTATCAGAAAAAAATTGAACATGGTAATGAGGAGTTCCCGTCCAAAAACCCAATGATTCTCTTGGAAATACTTTGGAAAAAGATTCCGTATGGCCACAGTACCTAGCACGATGGTGAAAAAAGTGATCAACCCATAAGTGGAGGTTACTTTCAATAACCCGTCTAATGTCCCGGAACTCAGTCCGAAAGGTTGGAAAAAAGATAAAAACAGAAACACAAACACTGACACAAATGCTGCAAACCAGGTCATTTTCCTGATCGAATTCAATGGGTATGGTTCTTTAAGCAATTGGATTACCCACATAACATTCAAATTATTGGAAGTAGAAAGATATGTTCAAATGAATGGAAAGGCAAGAGGCCGATAGGGATACTTGTAATTTTGAATTCATCATACTTCAACTTGGATGACTTTTTTAATGTTTGACTTATCTTAGCATTTTAAAGAAAACATGGGAAAAAAACTTGAACACATTACGCCCGAGTTGGCTGAATTTATCCAACAGCAGAAAATATTTTTTGTCGGTACAGCAGCTGAAGAAGGCAGAGTGAATATTTCCCCCAAAGGAACTGATTCATTTCGGGTCTTGGGTCCTAACAAAATTCTGTGGCTCAACCTCACGGGAAGTGGCAACGAAACTGCTGCCCACCTGATCAAAAACAACAGGATGACGGTCATGTTTTGTGCTTTTGAAGGCAAGCCGATGATCCTGAGGTTGTATGGGACAGCCAAGATTTACCATCATCGCGATGCGGAATTCGATGGGTATGTTCAGTTATTTCCTCCTGTATCAGGTTCGAGGCAGATCATCGAAATGGAGGTTGACCTGGTGCAGACTTCCTGCGGTTTTGCGGTTCCCTATATGGATTTCAAGGAAGAGAGAACGATACTTAATTCTTGGGCAGAAAAGCAAGGCGAGGAAGGAATCAGGAATTATTGGGCAGAAAAAAATGTGAAAAGCATTGACGGCTTTGAGACCAAAATCCTGGATTGGGACGTTTAGCAGTGATTTGGGATAGAAAATTTATGGAATTGAGAACGGTTCATATCCTTTGATCAAAAAAAGAAAATGGAAAAAGAAACAGAAACTTTCTACCCCAAAAGCCGACAGGAATGGAGGGATTGGCTACAGGAAAATCACTCCATCAAACAGTCCATTTGGATTATTTACTACAAAAAAAAGTCAAATGCTCCGACTGTCGCCTACTCGGATGCAGTAGATGAAGCGCTTTGTTTTGGGTGGATTGACAGCAAGCAAATGCCCTTGGACGAAGAAAAATTCATGCAGTTTTTCAGCAGAAGAAAGCCCAAGAGTGTTTGGTCGAAGATCAATAAGGAAAAAATCGATAAGCTGATTTCTCAAGGTCTCATGACCGAAGCGGGGTTTAAAACGATCGAAATAGCCAAGGAAAATGGCTCTTGGACGATCTTGGATGAAGCGGAGGCCTTGATTATCCCAGAGGATTTGGAGGCTGAATTCCAAAAGACACCCCGGGCAAAGGATTATTTTTTGGGACTGAGCAGGTCCGACAAGCGGAATATCCTCCAATGGCTTGTATTGGCCAAGAGGTCTGAAACCAGACAAAACCGGATCAAAGAAATCGTGGAACTAGCTTCCCAAAACCTCAAGCCTAAGCAATTCCGATCTCCCCAAAAAGGCAGCTAAGCACCTATTTTAAACCTACAGGCTTAGGCTTTATACCTTTAGCTTACTTAATTTGTTTTTATTCCTTAAATTTTCATTCCACTTTTCTTATCTTGATTCTTGGTAAGCATAGGGAACAGGAAAAAGGCCATTTGATGGATTGGATTAAAAAATGTTTTTTAGTTTTATAGGAAACCTTTCCCCTATAACAGGAAAAAGAGCAGGAACCATGGAACCTTTCTTCCAAAGGACAACCTCATTCAACATCCACTAAACGCAATATCGGAGACTGCCAAATGGTGCGGAGCTGTACAGCGTTTGGTTCACCGTTAGTCAGAACTATAAAAAGCCGACATCTGAAAAATAAATGGAAGAATTGACAGCAAAAGAAATTGAAGCTTTCACAAAGAATTTTGACAGCAGGACAATAAAAAAGAAAACTAATCTTTTGACAGCTGGGAAAATTGCTAAAGAAGTTTACTTCATTAAAAGTGGCTGCATCAGACTTTTCTATGAAAAAGACGGAGAAGACATTTCAGCTTACTTTTTTACAGAAAAGATGTTTGCAGGAGCTTACGACAGTTTTATCTCTCGAAAGCCAAGCAGACACAGTATCGAAACCATTGAAGATTGCGAGGTTTTGGCAATAAACTACAATGACTTTCAACAGGTATTAAAAAGTAATCCAAAATTGAATGAGTTGGTAAGAAAAATATTAGAAGAACGCTTTGTTTCTCTGCATGACTTATTTACTTCGCAGATTCTCGACAGCCCCGAAGAACGTTACATTAAACTCCAAAAAGAAAGACCTGATTTGATTAACCGAATACCCCAACATCAAATTGCAACGTATCTTGGCGTGACCCCTGTTTCATTAAGCCGAATCAGAAACAGAATAGCAAAAAAGTAACTTCTTCGCTTCTTATCTTTTGTTATCGTTTTGACCTTCTGACTGCATCTACTTTTGTTTCATCAAATTACTAAGATTCAAAAAGATGGAACAAATTCAAGGCATATTGCCAACATTCAAAAATGTGACAACAACGGTAAAACTGAAAGGCAAAGACGTTAAAATTCATGGGCTATGCACTGGCTGCGTAGCTGTGAAAACAAACTTCAAAAAGAAAAAAGGTATAGGCGAACTTGCCAAACTGAACATTCTATTAGATAAAAACTACACCAACTATTTGCCCATTTGGGTTTGGGTGATTGAGCATCCAGACGGACTAATTGTTATTGACACAGGAGAAAACGCTCAGGTGGCTGACTTGGACAAATATCTGGAAAAGGAAAGTTGGTTTTTACGTTTTCAATTCAAAAATGCAGCTAAATTTCAAATACAGGAAAAACAAGAATTGAATCATCAATTTTCAAGTGTCAATTTAAGTATTGACGATGTTAAGTTGGTTGTGCTGACGCATCTTCACCTTGACCACACTGATGGTTTGAAGTTTTTTCCGAAGCAGGAAATAATAGTTGGTGACCTTGAATATAAACGTGCTGACAGCAATATGCCAAGCACATATCCAAAAAGGTTTAAACCCAATAAAGTGACTTATCAAAACGACAAAATTGAAATATTCAACAAGGCATATCCAATCACGTCCAATGAAGATTTATTGTATATCCCAACTCCTGGTCATACCATCGGACACAGTTCCATACTTTTCAAAACAGACAATTTTGACATAATTTTTTCTGGTGACTCCTCATACAGCCAAGAGCAAGTATTAATGAATGAATTAGCAGGGGTTAATGCTGACTATAAATTGACAGCTAAGACCTACCAAAATATTGTTGACTACTGCAGACTAAGGAAAACAATCTATTTGCCTACACATGACGAAAACGCAGGCCAGAGACTTTTAAACAATACTTTCCTATCCTAACAATAAAAATGGCAGCCGCTACATCGGTTTTGCGTCAGGCGGGGTGAGGTACTTCTAT
Source organism: Aquiflexum sp. (assembly GCF_977115555.1). Taxonomy (NCBI): domain Bacteria; kingdom Pseudomonadati; phylum Bacteroidota; class Cytophagia; order Cytophagales; family Cyclobacteriaceae; genus Aquiflexum; species Aquiflexum sp. Next base: position 2,268 of record NZ_CDSBKL010000047.1, on the reverse strand, counting down.
TACCAATTTTATGTATAATTGGAGTGCAGTTCTTCGTATCAAACTTATTGCTAAAAAGCCAGCCCGAACGCAAGGCCCGAAACCGTTGAATGAAATTCCCCTTACTTTAATCTGATTTCGTCAGCTCACAGTATTCAGGAACCTTGACTCTTTTTTGCTAAATTTCTCACACGCTCTGAAAGGCTGATTAACCAAATCCTAGGCATCGAAATCTGCCTAATTTGAGGGTTTTTCATTACTTTAGACAGAATTGTAAACAATAAAAAACTGTAAATAGTTGGATCCATAAAAGATTTTAAAGACTTCTAAAAATGATTTGAACTTTACAAATTCCAGCAGCCAAATGGAACAAAAAGAACTATCAGAATTATCAGACCAAGAATTATTGGAAGAAGCGAGGAAAATGAAATCAGCTTCTATACTGCATGCCGCCTTAATAGGTGTCATGATAGGAATTATAATTTATAGTGTTCTAAAAAACACTTGGGGTTTTCTCACCCTTATTCCTTTGTACTTTATTTACAAAATGACAAAAAAATCTGAAAGAAATGAAGCCCTGAAAAAACTATTGAAAGAACGAAACTTAAATTAAATATGGACGAAACTTGTAAAAACTGTAGTACAGAGGTGGCTTCCAATTATTGCCCAAATTGTGGTCATCCCAAAGCTTTGACAAGAATTGATGGGCAGTATTTGCTTGAAGAAATTCGTTCTGTCTTAAGTTTTGAAAAAGGCTTTTTGTTTACAATTCGGGAATTAGCTACCAATCCGGGTAAAAACATAAAAGATTTTTTGAATGAAGACAGAAACAGGTTGGTAAAACCAATAGTGTTTCTTGTGGTTACCTCTCTGATTTATTCAGTTTCGAACAGTATTTTCTCCTTTGAAGACAGTTATATAAAATACACAGACGTAAAAGAATCTGCTACACTTTCAATTTTCCAATGGGTACAGGGAAATTATGGCTATGCAAATATTATCATGGCCTTTTTTATCGGAGCTTGGACAAAACTGTTTTTCAGAAAACATGAAGTCAACATCTTCGAAATTTTAGTACTTCTTTGTTTTGTAATGGGGATGGGAATGTTGGTGTATTCGGTTTTTGGAACTGTTCAAAGTTTGATAAATATCGACTTGATGCAAATTGCAGGAATTGTTGGATTCATTTATTCTTCCTGGGCAATTGGCCAATTTTATGGAAAAGGAAAAATTGTCAATTATGTCAAAGCATTTTTAGCTTACATCGTGGGCATGATAACCTTTACTTTAACAGCAATACTAATCGGGACAATAATAGACTTACTTGTTTGAAAATAAAATAGAAATTACACTTGAAAGACACAAAAGCTAATAAAAACCGGATTGTCTCATCCTGAAAAAAGTTTACAGATTAGGCAGATGATCCTGAAAGAATTGTTTTTGCTGATATGTTCGTCAAGAGTTGAGAGGTTCATCTTTTGGCGGTCAATGCCTTTGATGTGTTGCATGCAGAAGTTCATTACAAGGGAAAAAATCCTTATCTGATTTTACTAAATTTACCAAAGCTGTGAAACATGAGAACTAAAAGAAATGGGACTTTTTTCACGGTCTGACCTTGAAATCCTCAAAAGACAATTTTTATGAGAAAGAATTTCTATTTTATAATGAGTTTGATTTTCTGGCTATTTATGATGGTTGGATTTTCGGACAATTGGCTAACTGACATCGGTCAAAAAAGTAATTTCATTGCTAAATTCTTGATTCATGCATTTTTTGCTTTTAGCTGGTTTACGCTGCTTGTATTTCAGACCGGATTGATAAGCAAAGGGAACATTCGCAAGCATATAAGTTTGGGCATATTTGGCATGGTGGCTTTTGTTGGTATGTTTTTTACCATTGGCTATATCTACCTCGATCGCTTTTTGGAAATAGGCCATATGGTCCCTCTGAGCAAGATGGTATTTTCCCAATATCTTTTTGCAAGTGTTCTGATTGTAATTGGTTTTGTAAAAAGAAAGACAAATCCGGTTATTCACAAAAGTCATATAATTATCGGGTCGCTTTTTTTGATTCAACCTTCAGTTGACAGGACAATAGGGAAGTTTTTTGACGAATATTTTTTATTTACTTTTTTACTGACTTACCTAATTTTATTTATTCTTTTCATCTGGTACTATAAAAAAGTTAATTGGCAATTGGCAGTTGGTTTCCTGATTTGGTCTGCCGGACTGATTAATTTATTAAATAGCGGAGATTTTTAGTAAAAAAGAAAACATTCCTACTCGGTAG
>NZ_CDSBKL010000046.1:0-17111 GCF_977115555.1 Aquiflexum sp. | reverse complement strand
TTACCACCCCATCAGTCAATTCAGCCTCATCCAATTCAGAATCAGATACATTCTTGAACCAGTTTATGGCATTTATTTCAAATAGTGCAAGTGGATTATTGATTCTATCGATGGTGAAGTAACTGTCGTCCCTTTTTTCAATTTCCACTTCGAAATCAATCTCATCTCCAAAAAACTCGAATTTGAATGGCCTGGAAGTTCCGTCGGCAGCATTTATTTTTCCTTCGAAATAGATACTTGGTTCATTTTTGTAATCAATCAAGTCTATTTCCAATTCGATTTCTTTGTACTCGCCTTCAGGAATGTTGATGAAAAAATCTGTTGACTTGTCCAAATCATCAAAAGTGATTTTTTGGATGTCTTTGAATTTTATTTCTATTTCACTGCCGTCATCGTCACTGTCATCATCGCTATCATCATTGTCACTGTCGTCATCATCCATACCATTTCCTCTCCCTTCGAGTTCCAGTTCCAATTCTTTGATCTGTATAAAACCACTTTCGATACTGACTCTACTGTTCATGGTTCTTGCATTTTCGGCATTGAGGCGATTGTTTTTCAAGACAAAAGCAATTCCCATTTTACCTTCTCCAATACCCGGGATTTCATCTTCAGGGTTGCAGGAGGAAAAAATAAGGATGATAGCCAATAACATAGGTGCTAAATAATTTTTTAATGTTTTCATAGTTGAATGTTTTTAGTTTCGTTTGTTGGTCGAAGCTGTTTTTTAAAATGTAACCACCGAATCCAGTTTATTTCAATTTTTTTTCTGATTTAAATCAGGGTTTGAAAACCTCTATGACTTTCAACTTGACCCAATCCTTTTGACCAAATGATTTGTGATAGGAATGAGTAGGGTCAGAGGTTATTTTTTGCATGAAGAATAGTGCCTTATTATAATTTTTAGATTTCAAATGACTTAAAAAGAGGTAATAGTCTGTTTCATCCTCAAAAAGTCTATCTGTGCTAGACGAATTGATTTCCTCCAATTTATTTAGATACATCAGGCTATTTGTAAAATCTCCCAATTCAAAATACGAGACTCCGGCAAGGAATAGATTTTTTCTGTTATTATCCTTTAGGCTAACTGATCTGATTACTGAATCCCAATTTTTATTTATAAAATCATTTTCTAGCCTTTCTCCTTCCTCTCCGTTAGATCTCATCGTTGGGATTTGATAAGCTATATATTTCTCTTCGTAGAGGTTTTCCGGCAGGTTTTGAACCCAATATTTACCTGCGATCAAAATAAGGGTCAAAGAGGCAGCAATTCCAATCCACCATTTAAGGGGACTAAATTTTACAATTTTCGCCTCAGAACGATTATTTGTAAAATCCTGGTGAATGTCTTGGATAGTTTGCCTATAACCCGACGAGCGGATACTTTCTCTGGTGATTGCAAGAATACCTAGCAGTTCTTTTAAATTATTATTTTCCTCAAGTTCTGATATGAGTTTATCCGTTTCTTCCTTGTTTAGATTACCATCAAGGTGATCATCCAAAAGGGCTATATGTGTATCATCCTGCATATTGAAGCGCGTTTTTTATGGTTGAGTATGTTTTTTCGTCAGATTGGACTTTTTCAATTAGACTTTTTAGGCATTTGTGTTTTTTGTTCCTTAAAACCTGTTCGTTGGAAAATGCTTCTTTCTCCATGATTTCTTTCATTGGCAGGTTTTCGTAGTAGAAAAGAAGGAGGATATTCCTGCATTTGTCGCCAAGGGACTGAAAAAGTTCCATGATCAATTTATGGCTTTCATGCCTTTCTAAACTTTGGCTGATATCCGCTGTGATCATATCCTTGGACTCTTCAAATATTTCATTTCTGATTTCCATACCTTTCCTTTTTCTTAATTCACTGATCCATAAGTTTCTTACAATTGAATAAAGGAAGGACTTCACACCGGATTCTTGTCTGAATTTATCTTCTTCCAAGACTTTGATAAAGACCAAGAATGTTTCCTGTATAATGTCTGCTGCATCGTCAGCGTTTCCGCTGTTCTGAAGAACATAACTTTCGAGGTACCTATAATGACTTTCATACATAAACCTGATGGCTTGGTTTATATTTTTCCTGTCTTTAATGGCCTGTATTAATTCTTGGTCTGAATATTTTTGATTTTCTTTCATTCCCTTATAACTCTTTGTCGTAGCAGTTTAATGATTTGTAACCTTTACTCTTACACAATTTCAAAAGAATTACGAATAGAAACCATAATTTGTATTTCTGTTTTGCCAAGTCAGTATATTGCAAATTGAATAAAAAGAAGCAGGTTAATATTTAAGAAGTTTTTCTCATGAAAATCACAAAGGATTTATACCAGGGATCATTGGCCTTATTGACCGATTTTTATCAATTGACAATGGCTTATGGGTATTGGAAATCCGGAAAAGCAGAACAGGAAGCTGTATTTAATCTTTTCTTCCGCAAACATCCTTTTCAAAGCGGATTTACGCTTGCGGCCGGATTGGAATATGTCATTGACTTTTGCCGAAACTTCCATTTTGATGAGGATGACCTGACTTTTCTCTTGCAGATGAAAAATGCTGACGGATCTACCACTTTTGAATCCGAATTTATTTCCTACCTGCGGAAAATGGAATTTAAATGCAGCATTGAAGCTGTCGAGGAGGGAACCGTTGTATTTCCCCATATTCCAATGATCAAGGTGACCGGACCTTTGATTCAATGTCAATTATTGGAAACACCTTTATTGAATATTGTCAATTTTCAGACCTTGATAGCTACCAAAGCAGCGAGGATTTCATTTGCTGCACAAGGTGATCCGGTGATGGAATTTGGTTTGAGAAGGGCACAGGGGATAGATGGTGCTTTGGCGGCAAGTAGGGCATCCTATATAGGTGGTTGTGCCTCGACAAGTAATGTCTTGGCAGCAAAGTTATTTGGCATACCCGTTTCAGGTACACATGCCCACAGTTGGATCATGTCATTTGATACCGAACTGGAGGCCTTCAAAGCCTATGCGGATGCCTTTCCCGATAAGTGCGTATTTTTGGTCGATACTTATGATACCATCAGCGGAATCCGCAATGCTATTGAGGTTGGGAAATTGCTGAAGGAAAATGGAAAAGAATGGCTTGGAGTTCGAATAGACTCAGGGGATTTGGCATATTACAGCAATATTGCCCGGGAGATGATGGATGAAGCAGGCTTTCCTGATGCGAAAGTAGTGGCATCAAATGACCTGGATGAGCATATCATAACCTCTTTGAAAATTCAGGAAGCTTCCATTGATATCTGGGGAGTAGGAACTAAATTGGTGACAGCCTTTGACCAACCTGCTCTCGGTGCAGTATATAAATTATCTGCTATCAGGACCCAAGATGGAACTTGGGAGCCCAAAGTGAAAGTCTCCCAGCAATCCATTAAGATCAATATTCCCGGAGACCATAATGTCGTCCGATTCAGCAAAAATGGAAAAGCAGTTTCTGATATGATTTTTTTGGAATCCAAAGATTTGACTGAAGGAGAATTTGTCATCATCGATCCCATTGACCCCACCAAAAGGAAGAAGATCAAATCAAAAGGCCTTGACCAGGAAGTTCTTCTCAAACCTATTTTTGAAAAGGGTAAAAAAATATATGCCATGCCTAACATCCAAGAGATAAAAGCCAACGCAGTGCGTAACCTTGCCCAGTTTGACAAGGCTTTGAAGCGTCTTGTCAACCCCCACATTTACCCCGTTGGGTTGGAAGAGAACCTTTACCAGCTTAGAAATGAACTGGTTTTCAAAATGAAAAATTACGATGGAGAAGAAAATAATATTTAGCATTCCGGATTACAAATACCTCCAAGAAGAAGTGTTGCAGCTTGGTGACTTCGAAAGAGGCATCATCGAGGTCAAGTTATTTCCCGATGGAGAGCGTTATCAGCGCATTGTGACTCCTGTGAATGGCAAGGATGTAGTCCTTATCGGAGGGACGATTTCAGATTCGGATACACTTGAAATTTATGATTTGGCCTATGCTCTGATCAAATATGGTGCAAGGTCCATCCAATTGTTTTTCCCATATTTTGGATATAGCACCATGGAAAGGGCTGTGAAAATAGGAGAGGTGGTGACAGCCAAATCCCGTGCGGTGATGTTTTCCTCCTTACCAAGAACAAGTTTGGGAAACCATTTCATTTTCTTTGACCTGCATTCTGAAGGTATCCCTCATTATTTTGAAGGACAGGCCTTGATTAATCATATTTATTGCAAACAAATTATCACCAAAGCAGCCATGGAGCTTGCAGAGGATGGATTTGTCATGGCCTGTACTGACGCAGGTAGGGCAAAGTGGGTAGAATCTTTGGCCAATGAAATGGGAGTAAATGCCGCTTTTGTGTTCAAAAGGAGGATTTCCGGAGAGAAAACAGAGGTCACGAGTATATCTGCTGATGTGGAAGGAAGGGATGTGGTTATTTATGATGACATGATCAGAACAGGTGGCTCGCTCATCAATGCCGCCAAGGCCTATAAATCCGCCGGTGCAAAAAAAATATTTACCATTACAACACATGGCTTGTTTACCAATGATGCCTTGCAAAAAATCAGAGAATCCGGGGTGATCGAAAAAGTCGTTTCTACCAACAGCCATCCAAACAGCTTCGCTTCCCAATCTGATTTCCTTCAGATTGAGTCTGTGGCTCCTTTGATCCTAGAACAATTGATTTAAAAACCTATAATCACATGATCATTTACCAAACCATAAATGAAAGCATTACTCATAATAGATGTTCAAAATGATTTTATTCCGGGAGGAACCTTGGCAGTAAAAGAAGGTGATCAGGTCGTACCTATTATCAACGAACTTCAGCAAAAGTTTGATTTTATAGTAGGTACACAAGATTGGCATCCTTTAAATCATGGCAGTTTTGCAGCCAACCATCCTAAAAAAAAAGTAGGGGAGTTTATCGACCTGAATGGTGTCCAACAGATATTGTGGCCGGTCCATTGTGTTCAAGGTACCAAAGGAGCAGAATTTCACCCTGATTTAAAGACTGATAAATGGAAAGCTGTCTTCCAAAAAGGGACTAACCCAATGGTTGATTCTTACAGTGGATTTTTTGACAACAATAGGATGGGGGATACAGGGCTGAGTACTTACCTCAAAGAAAATGGGGTAAGGGAAGTTTATGTCTGCGGACTGGCAACAGACTATTGTGTCAAGTTTACAGTATTGGATGCAATTTCCGAAGGGTTTAAAACCACACTGATTGCTGATGCCACTCGGGCGGTTAATATCCAGGATAATGATGGTTTGAATGCCGTAAAAGAAATGTCGGAAGCCGGCGCAAAAGTTGTTTTGACGGAGGAGATTCTATATTTCTCGTGACTAAAGGTACAATCGGAATTGATGACCTGTTATAATTTTGTTTTCCAATAAAGATAATTATCCTCTATGAAACATTCCTTGAATTCCTTCGCATTGACAGGTTTGATTTTTTTATTTTTTACAGTTTCAGTCTTTGGTCAAAACAACCGGCAAACAGAAAATAATACTATCGGATGGTATGCCTTTTTTGCAAATTATAAATTGGATGACAAATGGAGCATCCATGGTGAATTCCAATGGCGGCGGACGGATTGGATTACCAATCCGCAGCAGAATTTATACCGCATGGGTATAAATTATAAAATCCATCCCCAAGTAACTTTCCGAGTGGGATACGCATTTATCGACACTTTTAATTATGGAGATCAGCCTCTTGCCGGAAATGGAATCAGATTTCCTGAACACCGGGCATACCAAATGGCTATTATCAATAATCCAATTGGGAAAGTAAATCTTACCCACAGGTTTATGCTTGAACAGAGATGGGTGGGAAGAAGCCTTGACCCTAATGCCACCAAGGCCGATGAATATGTGCACCTAAACAGGATCAGATACATGTTTAGAGCTGACATTCCTTTGGTCGGACCTTCTTTGGAAGATAAAGAGCCCTACTTGGCCGTATATGATGAGATCATGATTGGTTTTGGTAAAAATGTCAATCAAAATGTTTTTGACCAAAATCGCTTGGGAATCCTTGCGGGATATAGGTTTTCAGGAAATTTTAGAATTGAAGGTGGTTACTTCAATCAAATTGTTCAATTCGGTAGGCTTGTCAATGGGAAAAATTACTTTCAAAATAATAAAGGGCTTATCATAAATTCATATTTCAACTTTTGATCATTAGAATCTAAAGCATGGAATGATGGTACTTCTTCTGTTTCGCTGATTGGGATCACCGTAGAGGAATGAGTATCTGATTGAAATTTCGTGCGCACCTCCTGAACTGCTAAGGGCAAGTTTGGAAGTGGTAAAGTCAAAGCTATATCCAATATCAAGTCCACTTTCCAAAGTCATTCCAATCAATGCGATAAATGCTTCATTGTTTGGCAAAGAATATTTGACCGGAAATCCCCTGTACCAAACACCTAGCACCAATGGTTGGATGAAAAATTGGGCACCTACATCCAATTGGTTAAAAGGATCCTGATGCTTGTAGTTGAAAGCAAGAAAAGCAGATCTTTCCTGTCGGGAATTGTTGAAATAATTGTTGATCAATCCCTCACCTAAGTCGATTTTCAGTCCCCCATGTGCGGACAATTTCATGGGAAGTTTGCTGATGTTGCCATCAAGGAAGGAAGTGTTTGGCTGCGTCAGATGGTGTCCTGACACACCTACCCAAACTGTTTCGGTATGGAAAAGCATCCCAAAATTGAAATCCATAAACTGATGTCTATAATCGTCAGAGAATAATTCCCCGCTGAAATCATCCACAATACCTCTGCCGATATCCAATTGTGATCCAAATACCAAGTCACCAAAATAAGCATCACGTGAAATATAACTCGCCTGACCACCAAACCTAAGGAAAGATTCATAGCCAAGTTGTAACCTATATGAGTATGTCAATCCTATTTCATTCGTACTTAGTTTTGCCATACTTTCTCTGTTACCATTGAAAATCAACCCTATTCCGCTATTGATATCAAACATATAGTGGTCGATATAAGCAGAATAGGAGTTGAATGAATGGTCAAGTCCCGGCCATTGGTTTCGGTAATTGGCACCCACTCGGGTAAGTTCAGATGCTCCGGTAAAAGCAGGATTCAGAAACAGTGGTGCTGCATAAAACTGCGAAAACTGCACATCCTGACCGCTGACCTCATGGGTCAGGAAGAGTATCACAAAAAGGTATAGTATCTTTTTCATATATTTCAGGACCTCATTTTAAATATGACTTTTTGATTCATTTGGGTTTTATCTGTTTTAAAGGACTAGGGTAAAGACTCCAGTTTGACTGCCTTTTTCTCCGTCGACGGCTTTGAAAATTATTTTGTATACGTAGTTTCCGTTTGGACTCATAGTACCATTGAGCCTGCCGTCCCAGCCTGCATCTTCCTTGCTGAAGGCTGAGTAGACCAATTCTCCCCACTTATTGAAAATGTGCAGTTCAAAGTCATCGATACCCCGCATCTTGGGGATAAAGGTATCGTTCAGACCATCGCCGTTTGGAGTGAATGCATTTGGAACCAATATCCTGTAAGAACCAAATACCTCTATTTCCATTTTGGTGTCAGATACGCAACCCAATTCGTCGAAGGTCTTGAGGGAAATGGTATATTTTCCTGTCTTTGAATAGGAATGGATAGGATTCTGCTCATTGCTCTTGGTACCGTCTCCAAAATCCCATTCCCAAGCAATCACCTGACCAAGCGTGGCATCATTGAATTGTACAGGTTCGTTGACCAAAATCTCGCCCTGCATGTCGATGGAAATGACGGTATAGGTAAAGGAGGCATCAGTAAATGCAATAGGCATGGTCACTTCTTTGGAAACTTCAACCAAACAACCATTCCTGTCAGTGACGATGGCTGTGATTTCTCCATCTTCATAGAAATTGGTCTCTTCCACATTGGATGAACCAGTATTCCATTCGATGCGGTAATCAGGTGTTCCTCCCTTGATAACCAGCCAAGCTACTCCTGTCAATTCCCTTGTTTCGCAATTGACATCAAACCTTGTGAATAACCTTACCTCCAATAGTTCAGGCTGTTTGATTTCAAATGATTTGGTAGCAATACATCCATTGTCATCTGTGATGCTTACTGTATAGGTACCCGCACCAAGGTTGGATCTGCTAAGTGATTCGATAGGAGTATCTGCCCAGGTAATTTTGTATGGCTGAATTCCTCCCTGAACATCCAGATCGATAAATCCATTTTCATCACCGAAGCAATCCAACATTTCAGAATGGGTACTTTCGATTACAATTGGATCCGGTTCTGATACCACAAAAGTCCCACCTGTTACACAGCCGTTTCTATCTGTAATCAATACATTGTAGGTGTCAGGGGCAAGGTTTCGAACTATCCTGCTGTTAGGCCCATGTGACCATTTGTAGGTATATGGTGCGGCACCTCCGAAGACGTTGAGTGTAATGGAGCCATTGTTGCTTCCTGCACATTTACTGTCTTCAACAGTTTCCCTGAAATAAAGCAACTCTGGTTCACGGATATTATAGGTTCCAGTCACAATACATCCCAGAGAATCTTCTACGGTTACATTATATGTTCCCGCTGCAAGGTTGGTGGCTGCCAACTGCCCTTCGAGGCCATTGCTCCAATTGATTTTATATGGTGCTTTTCCACCGGTAATTCCGATTTCTATCAATCCATCCATACCGTTGAAACAAGAGACCGCTTTAATATTCTGAAGGCTTATCCTCAGGTTTAAAGGCCTTTCAATTTCAGTAGTTTGGGAAACAGAACATCCTTTGGCATCGGTCACGATCAAGGTATATGAGCCGGGAAGCAAATCAGTTATAGTGGAAGAAGTAGCTCCATTTGACCATGAATAAGAATAAGGAGCAAGTCCGCCTGAAACCGTCGCTACAATTTCGCCTCTCTCACCATTGGTACAGACGGCAAACTTACCAGCCAACTGCAGGTCCATCGGCAAAGATGGAGGTGGGACAGTATAATCTCCTGCCACAGTACAGCCATTGGCGTCTGTAACAATGACAGCGTAATTTCCCGGTGCAATTCCAATCAGATTTTGACTTGTAGCACCATTTGACCATGCAAAAGTATATGGAGCTGTACCACCTGTCACCGTAAGGTTCAATTCGATCAATTGATCAAATTCACAAAGCTCAGTAGAACTTGAAGCTGAAATGGCCAATTCATTTGCTGGTTCGGTGATGGTATAAGTTTCACTGACTAGGCAGGAACTTTCATCGATGATAAACACGGTATAAATTCCGGCCCGAAGACCAGTAAGTTCCGTTCCGGTCATCCCATTGCTCCACTGTATGTTGTATACTCCGGTTCCTCCGGTAATATTGACCTTGATGCTTCCATCATTTCCGAATTTACAAGAGACGTTCTGACTTGATTCCAAAGTAACTGCTATAGGAAGCGGTTCTAGTATTTCGAATGTTTGGCTTACAATACAACCGTTACTGTCTCGAACATTTACAGTGTAGGATCCACCTGATTTTCCGTTGATAGCACGGGTTGTTTCACCTGATGACCATTGATAAGTGTATGGAGCGGTGCCGCCTGATACAATCAGATCAATACTTCCATTGTTATCACCTGCACAGCGTACATTGGATATGAGAGGCTGGACAGCCAAAGGTTCAGCAGGTTGTGTGACTGCATATTCTCTTATAGAGGCGCATCCTAAAGGATCTATGATAGTCGCTACATAAATGCCGGCTGGTAGATTATTGACAATATTTCCTGTTCCAACAGATGTCCCTGTGGTTTTTTCTACCCAATTGACCGTAAAGCTTCCGTTTCCTCCACTGATAGCCAAAGAAACGCTGCCGTCACTTCCGCCAAAACAGCTTACAGGATTGACTGTTTCTACCACCAAAATTGGGGCAGGTTGGATGATGATTACATTGCTTCTCGCAATACATCCATTGGCGTCTGTGATCACAACCTCATAGTTGCCGGGAGCCAAACCAGTCCTGTTTGCTGTAGTATTTCCATCCGACCATCGGATAGTATATGGGGCAGTGCCTCCAGAATACAGTACTTCTGCAGTTCCGTTGTTTTGATTGAAACAGCTGACATTTGCTTTGTTGACTACAAGGGTGAGTGGAGTCGGTTCAGAAATGGTGATCTGCTTTACAGGGGAAGCACATCCATTGGCATCAAGTACATATACATTGTATGTATTTGGTCTAAGGCCATTTGCGGTGAGTGCCGGAAATTGGATTCCGTCTATGACTAAAGTGTAACCTGGTTTCCCGCCTGAACCTACGACAGTAATGGAGCCATTTTGTGAACCAAAGCAAGTGATATCAGTGAATGTGGAAGTGAAATCAACCGGCGTGGTGTCCGCAATTACAAAATCCCTGGAGACTTCGCAATTGTTTTCATCCACCACTACCAATGTGTAAACTCCTGCAGGTACACCTGACAAATCCTGACTGGTTCCAACAACTGCATTAGAAGAATCCAACCAGCGGTAGGTATAGCTTCCTGTTCCACCGGTAATGGTAACTTTTACTTCCCCATCCGAGGAACCATAACAGGTTACATCAATGATTTCATCTTGGATAATCTCAATTGGGGTAGTATCGATGATAGTGACGGTATTTATCCATTCACAACCTTTTGCATCGATTACCCTGAGGTTATACGTTCCCGGTGACAAATCCGTGAAACTGATGTCGCCACTTGGATCAACGGTATATTCAACCCCATCCAAGTAGGCCAAATAGGAACCATTTCCTCCGGAAATGCTCAGGTTGATGTCTGATAAATCACCAAAGCAAAGCACTTCATCCAGATAATCCACAGTGACTGAAAGTGGCTGTGCCGGTTGGTCGATTACAACTTGGATGACATCTGATTTACAGGTGCCATTCAATGTAAAGGCATTGTATGTTCCGGCTGTCAAGCCGGTTACAGTATTTCCTGAAATTTCTACACCATTAAAGAAGATCCTGTATGTTGAGAATGCGCCGCCTGATGGGGTAAAGACAACTGTCCCATCACTTCCTCCAAAACAGGAGACCTCTGTAGTGACTGCATCAAGCACAACTTTTGAAGGTTCACGGATCTGAACTGTCTCTACCACATCTGTACAACCCCCATCAGAAACAGTATAAGTGTAGTAACCTGCTGTCAATCCAGTTATAGTGGTTTGGTTATTGGAACCGGGAATTGGTGCGAAAGTCGTATTGTCAATGGAATAGGTCCATGAAATGGCATATGGCTTGGTACCTCCCGTAATTTGTAAATTGATTTCAGATGTCCCGCCAAAGCATAGAATATCAGAATAGGTGGCGGCTGCCTGTAAAGCAAAAGGCTGGCTAAGAGTTTTTGGTGGAATTGCGACTGAACAGCCATTTGCGTCTACTGCAGCAAATGTGTAAGCCACCAAAGCATCTAGGTTATTGAAAACCACCACTTGGTTTTCATTTGCCAAATAGTTTGCTCCTTGGAATGTAATGGTATAAGGAGCCGTGCCTCCGGTCAAAGAAAGAGAAATACTTCCGTCCCCGGATTCGAAGCAACTCAAGTTGGTGGATGTATAATCCAAAATACTTAGAGGAGCTGCAGGCTGGGCCATGGTGATATTTACATCCGGAGAAATACAACCTTTTACATTGTCCACAGCATAGACTAGGTAGTTGCCTGCTTTGGCTTGGAAAGTATTTCCAAATATTTGGCTGCCATTTACAAAGTAGGTGAAATTGGTAGAAGCACCGGATGTGGCTTGGAGTGTGACCAAAGCCGATTCTCCGTAACATTGGATGTCAGCTGCAACATATGTCAAGGCAACTGCGCTTCCGTCAGGTATGATAACTGTATCTGTGACCACTGTGCAGCCATTAGATTCTTGAACAGAATATCTATATTGACCGGCATCTACATTGCTAAGTCTATTTGTGGTTTCAGGTAGCGTTTCCCATGTGCTGGTACCAATATTGAATTTTTCCCATGCGTATGTATAAGGTCCTGTACCTCCAACTGGAGTCAATTCAATGAAAGTCGTACCCCCTAGACACAGAATGGTTCCTTCATCTGAGCTGACGCTGAATGTTCCCGGCTCAGTTATAGTGAAAAGGCTACTAGTCTGACAAATGTTGTTATTGTCGAAAACCTCAAGAGTATAGTCGCCTGCAGCAAGTCCTGAGAAAGAATAAACTGTGTTTTCGGTTAGGTTGTTAAGGGTTTGGACAGGACCAGAAACAGGGGTCAGCGTTGCCCGGTACAATGGTCTTCCACCTGTGATTTCAAAATCTATTCCGCCTGTATTTGATCCAAAGCAATTGGCATCTGTTTTATTCAAATTGAATATTTCCAAAGGCCTGTCCGGTTGGCTGATTACCACCAGTTGAGGATCAGACTCACAGCCAAGGTTATCTACTATTTTGATCTGATAATTTCCTGTGGCAAGTCCAAAGAATGAAGTCTGAACTCCCTGACTAGCACCATTGATGAAAACAGTAAATGACCTTCCACTTTGAACGACAGGACTCAATATTTCAATGATTCCGTCATTGATTCCAAAACAGGAAACATCCTGGAAATTGAAATTGAAATCAGGTTTGACAGGGGAGATGATGGTGAAAGTACCTGTGTTATCAGGACAACCTGTATCATCAATAGTCCATACATAATCACCTGCAGGTAAATCATCAAAATCGAATGTGCCGGAATCCACATTGTTAAGTGTATTTGTATACCCATTGATGGATGTAACAGTAAGGGTTTTTCCCGGAGATCCTCCCGTAAAGGTGATGCTGAATGACCCAAATTCCCCTTCGCAAATAGGTTGTACAAAAGATTCTGTAATCAGAATTTCATCAGGTTGTTCGATGATATAATCAGGAGATTCTATCATACAACCACCTGCATAGGTGATTTCCATAAAATAAGTTCCTGCAATCAAAGACCCTAAGCTTGCTTGGGTTATCGGAATTTTACCTCCGATTAGGGTTCTTCTATACCACTGAACTGTGATGCCTGTGGTATTTCCGGAAACCTCAAACCTAATGACCCCATCACTTCCTCCATAGCAAGTAACATCTTTTTCCACTTCTGCATCAAATACCGGAGGGTTTGGCTCATCAATGGTAATGGTTGAAAAATCCTCACATCCTGCGGCATCAGTGACTTTGACGTCGTAAGTTCCGATTGGTAATCCTGATAGAATTGCGTTGGTGATAACCTGCCAAACTCCACTATAAAAAATCGAATAAGTGTAAGAAGGAACACCGCCAAATGCCGACAGGAACAAAATCCCGGATTCACCCGGACAACTTGCATCCTGAGGATTGGTAAAGAGTTGCAAAGGGTTTTTTGGACCTGTGACACTATAGGTTTCGGAAACCATACACGCTCCTCCAAGACTATATTCTACTCTATAGAATCCAGGAGTCAAACCGGAAACAGTTGTAGTATTTTCTGCTATTTGTGTATTGGTATTTAATTCAATCCACCTGCTGTAACTCACCCCGGGAATCCAGCCAACAAAGTCGACTTCAATTGAGGCATCGTTATAGGCACAAGTAGGGGCACTGATATTGACTAGATTGATTTCCAATGGATCAGGTTGGGTGATTTCTATATTTTCCAATCTGAATTGACAGCCATTAGCATCTCTAACTGTGACCGAATAGAAGCCTGCAGGTAGATTGTTTGGGTTTTGATTGATAAATCCATGGTCCCAAGCAAAGAAATATACGCCTGTACCCCCAGTAACATTGATAGAAATCCTACCATCATTTCTTCCATAACAGGAAACTTCATCTTTGCTGACCAAAGAAACCAATAGGGGATCAGGGGCATTGACATCCACCACAAGCTCTCTTGAACAGGAGTTGGCATCTGTGACGATTACCTTATAGGTGCCTTCGCCGATATTTGACAATGTTTGCGATGTACCTGAGATTGGGGTGAATAAACCCGGAGAGACTTCTCTTTCCCAATTAATGGTATAGACAGGATTTCCTCCTCCTATTTGAACTTCAATTCTTCCATCTGTGGAATCGTGGCATTTTGGCTCTACCACGTTAAGTAGGTTAATAATAATGCCACTCGGTGGCTGACTTACCAAGATATCCTTCAATTCTTTGAAACAGCCATTTGCATCCGTTACGGTCACATTATATAGGCCTGCCGCAATAGCATTGATATTTTGGGAAGTTGCTGTAAAACCTGAAGGACCTGTCCAGTCATAGGTATAGCTTCCTGTGCCACCACTGACTACGATATTGACGCCACCTGTATTTTCTCCAAAGCAAAGAATGTTGGATACACCATCCAAAGCAAGAACCAATTCAGGAGTAGGAGGGATGGTGAAAGTTTGCTGTACAAAGCAGGAATTATTGCCCAAATCAAACACTTTTACGGTGTATTGACCAGGTGCAACATTGGTTAAATTTTGATCTGTTGATATGATGGTTGAAAAATTTCCTGCTTCAAACCAGTTTACACCAAGATTTCCGGTACCTCCCGCTATATCAATGGAAATTCCTGCATTGTTTTGGCCAAAACAGGTTTCAGAGGAAATGACCACATTGCTGATAGTGATTTCAGGAAGTGAAGTCACATCAAAATTGAGGTTTGGAACCACACAGCCATTGGCGTCTCTGATCTCCACAAAATTATTGATTGAAGCTCCCAAGCCACCGATAGTTACCGAGCCTATTGAAGTAGTGGTAAAAGCACCGCCGTTAAGTGAATAAGAATAAGGGGATGTACCTCCCGAAATCGTGAAGGAAACAGATCCGTCAGTTTCTCCGAAACACGCAACATCCACCACCACAGGAGGGCTTACCTGAAGTGGAAGCGGTTCAATAACAGTATATTCTTTAGAAACCGAACAACCGTTTTGGTCAGTAATAATTATTTTATAGATACCGCCATTCAGGTTGAGCAAGTCAAGAGATGTCTGGCCAGGCATGTCCTGAAACGTACCCAAAATTGCAATTTGCCATTGATAAGTCAATGCGCCTGTTCCTCCACTAGCCGAAAGACCTGTGATAGACCCGTTTCCATCTCCGGTACAAAGAAGATTTTTGATGACCAGGTTGTTTTCGTTGATGCTTATACCTGGAGGATTTACTACATCCACGAATTCTGTAATCTTACAATTCACCCCGTAGGAAACCACCACTTCATATTGGCCTGCCGGCAAATTGTTAAAAGTGACGTCATTGCCGCTTTTGATTTCCCCGTTTGCAGAAACAGTAAATGAAGTTACATTGTCAGCAATTTGAACCCGGATGCTTCCATCATTTCCTCCAAAACATATTGGATTGACAGGTGTATAGGTAACCACAGGCGCTGCCGGAACCGGTACTACAACACTATATATTACTTCACATCCTTTGGAATCTCTAACCCTTACCGTGTTAGTACCGGCAGGTAAATTAAAAGCGGTTGCTGTTGTTTCGCCGTTGCTCCAAAGGTAAGTGAAGCCTCCCCAGCCTCCCGCCAAATTGAAAACCCGGGCTGAGCCATTATTTGAGCCGGCACATGCTAATCCATTTAATAGCTCGATTTCACCAGTTATAGGTGCTGGAGGTCCGGTGATGGTTACATTGAGGTCAACGAAACATCCTTCTTTGTCAGAAACCCTTACGGTATAATTTCCGGGAGCAAGGTTATTTACGGTTCTTGTAGTTTGACCTGTACTCCATAAATACTTATAGCCACCCCATCCCCCAGATCTATTTACTGTGGCTGATCCATTGTTTTGGCCAAAACAAGTCACTGTATTGGTGCTCACTGAAGCTGTTAAAGCGCTTGGAGGTGCTGGTACATTTACAGTATAATCAAGCGTACATTCCGGATAATTGACTCCACCGTGCTTTACCGTGATCGTATGGACACCTGGCCCAAATCCAGTGAATGTTCTTGTTCCTGATGTAGCGCCTATTGAAATGGTTTGGCCGGTAACTGCGACAGTCCCATCGGGTCTTCTTATTTCGACAACCACATTTGCAGGTGGAAATGCGAATCCCATGAAAAGGCGGTTGACGTCTATTTTGATAGTCCCGTCTGTATCCCCAAAACAGGTGACCCCCTCGGCAGAAGGAATGGCCACTAATAGCGTCTCATTTCCAATATTGAATACCAATTCATCAGGACAATCCACCAACCTATACTGGTCAATGATCTCCAAAACATAATCCCCTGCAGCTAATTGGTCATACCTGACCTGTCCTCCCGGAGCTGGAAGCCAGCCTGTGACGTAGGTGCCGTCTGACCTTCTGATTCTGAATTCAACAGTGCCGGTAAACCCTGAAGCATCAAATGTGATTCCTCCATTTTCAATACAGGTCTCCGGAAAAGTTCCAACTCCCGCGCCAGGAGTCAATACGAGAGGTTCAACTTCTTCAATTTCAATTTCAGTCAATTCCTTACATCCGGTCGCATCAATTACCTCTACAAGGTATTTGCCCGCAGGAACACCGCTCAAATCCAAATTTCTTCCGCTGATGACATTGGTTCGGACTAGTGTATTGGATTCATCAAAAAAATTGATGGTAAAAGGAGGGATGCCATTTTGGATAGTACCGTAAACCCTACCGAAAGTTTCGCCCTGACAAGCCTGATTCTCGGCATATAATATATTGAGTATGAAATTCGTGCTGCCTTTGAAGTTGATGACTTCAGTATAGGTGTTTCCTGCATTGTCAGTTACAAAAAGTGTATAATCTCCGGCTTGTGCTTGGGTTATGATACTGAATTGACTTTCGCTTAATCCAGCATCTGTCTGTATTACCTCGCCTCCAAAACTCCAAACATAAGTATAAGGAGCAACTCCGTTTCTGACCCGTATCTCTGCTTTCTTCTCACATTCGGAAAAAACAAATACGTCCTTGATGATCGGTGCTGCGAAACTTTCGTTGATCTGAAAGATTCCCGAAAGAAAAAACACCAACCACAACAAATATGATTTAGAGTAAAGTTTTCTCATACACGTTCAACTTTTAATTGATCTTCCATTGAGTACTTGGGCAATTATTTAGTTTTTTAATCAATCAGCCCCAATTTTGGATCTTAAAGCATCTCGTATGAGTACTTTTCTGGAATTCTGCCAATAATCACATGAATTTGGTTCATGGGATTTTGGAGAAT
>NZ_CDSBKL010000045.1:0-17118 GCF_977115555.1 Aquiflexum sp. | reverse complement strand
GAATCTCCATTTGTGGATCAATCCGGATTGTGCGGTATTCATCATGATGATTCGCTTTTTGAGTTGGAATTGGTTGAAATTATTCACAAACTGTTGCTCTTTTTTGGTCGTTGTCAAGTTCAATAGAAGTTGGGCATATTCTTTTTTTGGATGAAAACTGGTCACTTTGATGTCCGCCTGAAATTCATGAACTTCATGGATACTGGATTCGAAATGCTTGATCAAAGGATGAAACCAGAAAACCGCTTTGGTAAGCTGCATGAAAATCAAATCAATCGTATGAAATTGTGAAGCATGCTCGGATTCATGGAGAATGATCAATTCCTGCGCTTTATTCCCTACCTGATAAGCTGGCAAAAGAATAAAATTGAAGAAAGAGGAGGGTGGAAATTTTGGGTTTACCACAATTGTCAAATCCTTGTGACTGAATTTTTCAGAAGATTTGATCAAAGTAAAGGTTTTGAAAATTCCAATTGCCAATCTGCTTATTGTCCAAAGAAATCCGGAAAAGTAAATGAGAATAGCTCCATAAACCAAAATTGATTTGGCTGAAATCCCATCTTCAGGAGTCAAAGCAAATTCCGGCAGATAGTAGGTGAAAACCTCAGGGTTCAAGGCTGAGACTGAACCCGGACCCAAATCAAATGAGAGTAAAGGAAGGATCAATGCCAATCCCAAAGAACCCAACAGGTATGCCCTGTTCCATCCAAAAAAAGTGAGTTTGGAAAGAAATGCTATATAAAATGCATAAAGTAGAAGCAGGATAATGCTGCCTTCCAAGAGGTAGTTGAATATAGTTATCATAGCTGAGAGGAGTTACCCATGTTGTCAATCAATTTTTGAAGTTCTTCCATATCTTTTTCAGATAACCCTTTTTCCTTGACCATAAAGGAAAGTACATTCTCTACTGAACCTTCAAAATAGTCCTCCAACAATTCGTTGAAACTGGTTTTCCTATATTCAGTCTGGGTGATTGTGGGGAAATATTCGTGGATGTTTCCGTAAGTCTTGTGGTCTAAATACCCTTTCTTTTCCAAAAGCTTGATGTTGGAAGCGAGTGTGGTGTAAGGTGGCTTGGGTTCAGGCAATTCATTCAAGACATCCCGTACCAAAGCTTTCTTCAGCTTCCAGAATATCCGCATCAGGCTTTCTTCGTATTTCGTCAATGTTTCCATAAAATAAATTTAAATGAAACATTTTAGACTTCCTACGAAAATTTCGTAATTCTACGAAAAAAATTTATTTAGGCATTATTGACTTCATATTACAAGGTATATTGTCTTGTTTTTATTTGAAATCTTTAAAACTTTCAATAGTGCTTTTTTACCTTTTCCCAAAAATACAGATCAAATTTTTGTACATTTTATGGTAAATATCCTTCCTTCTAAAAATCCAACCAATTGTTTTACAGTGAGATATACATCATGTTTTGGATTGATTTATGTCATGCTTTTTTGGGGTTTGATGTGGTAATATCGTGCATCAATAAACAAAAAACCTATGGATCAAACTTCCAGATTTACCTCAGCGCAAACCAGTAGCCTAGTGCTGCTCCGTTTGCTGATCGGTTGGCACTTTTTGTACGAAGGTGTTATCAAATTGTACAGTCCTTCATGGACTGCTAAAGGATACTTGCTCAGTGCGAGTTATATGGAATCTTTTTTCAAATGGATGGCCGGCGAATCAATCATTCCCATCATTGATACACTCAATATCGGGGCCTTGCTCCTGGTTGGGTTTTGTCTGGTCATCGGGGTAAAAACCAGATGGGCAAGCATCATCGGCATCGGACTTCTGCTGTTGTATTACCTGGCACATCCCCCATTTCCGGGATATCCTCAAGGTCCGAGCGAGGGCAGCTATTGGCTTGTCAACAAAAACCTGATAGAAGCAGCTGCGCTTTTTGTCCTCTTTTTATTTCCAACAGATTACGCTTTTGGGCTTGCAAGGCTTTTTGCAAAACCTAAAACAGTATCCACAAACCCAATCCCCTGAAGCACATGGCAACTGACAAGAATTTATTCAAAGGCTTTTCCCGAAGGGAGTGGCTCAAAATACTCGGAGGCATTCCGATTTTTGGCGCAGTTTGGACAGCCGGTTTCAGGTCCAATGAAAAGGCATTGAGCGAAAGAAACCTTTTGCTTGAAACACTGAATATCAAAGCATCTGCACCGCCTGCCTCAGGCCCGATGTCCGGAGAACCGCTGAGGGTTGGTCTGATTGGTTTTGGAATCAGAGGAGAGCAGCTGATGCGTTCTTTGGGTTTTGCTACCATAGAATGGCTCGATGACATGGCCAAATCGGCAGCAGAAAATCCCAATGATACCCGATTGGCAGAATTTAAAGCACAGGAAGGCCTCAACGTCAAACTCACTGCAATCTGTGATATTTTTGATGTCAGGGCAGAAAAAGCACTCCGGTCCTTCAATACCAAAGAGAATCCCTGCAAAAGGTACAAAACACATTTGGATTTAATCAACAGCGGGGAAGTGGATGCAATCATCATTGCTGCTCCAGATCATTGGCATGCACCCATGTCGATTGATGCCATCAATGCGGGCGTCCATGTCTATGTTGAAAAACCAATGACGCACAGCATTGAGGAAACCTATGCCATCAGAGATGCAGTCAGAAACAATCCAAAAGCAGTATTTGCGGTAGGTCACCAACACAGGCAGACGCAGAGTTTTCTCACAGCGCAGGATGCAATAGCCAAAAATACTTTGGGTCATGTGTCTTTGGTGGTGACCGCGACCAACAGAAACGATGATAACGGAGCCTGGCAATATGACATCCATCCCGATGCTTCCCCTGAAACAGTCGATTGGAATGCTTTTTTGGGTTCAGCCCCCAAAATTCCATTTAATCCCGAACATTTTTTCAGGTGGAGAAAATGGTGGGCCTATGGGTCAGGATTATCCGGTGACCTGATGACACATGATTATGACCGGATCAACTGTGTTTTGAAAATGGGAATTCCCAAATATGTGACTGCCTCAGGTGGGGTTTATACGCACAGGGATGGCAGGAATGTGCCTGATGTGATGCAGGTCAACATGGATTTTCCGGAGTTCAGTACCGGCACCAGTCAGACACCGGGCAAAGAAAAAGGCATGAGTTTGGTTTACAGTGCGACATTGGGAAATCAGTTTGACAGAGGAACTGTCCTGATGGGTCACGATGCCTCCATGGAATTGGGCAATATGGTCACCATCTATGCGGATCCAAGGTCCACCAAATACCAAGATCTGATCAAAGAAAAAAGGGTAGATCCTTCCGTTCCTATTTATCAATATGACCCAAGTGCAAACGGCGTCGATGCCGTGACATCAGCCACCGCGAAGTATTTTGCGAACAAAGGTCTGCTCTGGACATACAGGGATGGAAAAAGAGTCGATTCTACTTTCCTTCACCTGAGAGAATGGATGAGTTGTATCCGAAATGGGGGAGAGCCAAGCTGTGGTATCAAAGAGGGTTTTGAAGAAGCCATCACCGCCCATATGGGAGGCCTTTCTTACAAAATCGGCAGAAGGATTGAATGGGATGCAGAAAACGAAAAAATCATCGCCCTTCCTGGAGAAAACCTTGATGAGATCCTACTCAACAATGACGAGGTTTTTATTTCTTGAAAAACGGGATTTTGAAAATTTTCTTTAGAAAAAAAGGGTTTCCGTAAATGGCAACCCTTTTTTATGAGCTACCCATTGACCCAAATAGTATAAAAATTTTAGTTTAAGAAAAATTAGATTTACTTTAAGCTGGTCAATTCAAATTTTGAATTTTTTTGAATCTTCATTTTATATTCTGGAAATTATAAAGTTTGGCTTTAATGAAACTTGGGATAAAGTAGGAAATGAGAGTATTCATTGGAATGAAATAGAAGAATTCCCAATAAAATTAGATATATGAAATTTAAAGGATTCGATATGTTTAAAAGGAAGATTCTAGAGGTTTTGAAAAGTTGATAATGATGAAATTAAAAAGATGAAAGCAAGAGACTTACTTCTATACCATACCGAAGATCACACAATAAACGTTTCAGTATATTTTCAAAGCGGAAGCTTTTGGCTGACACAAAAGGCCATGGCAGAGTTGTTTGGCGTAGATAGAACTGTTATTACTAGGCATTTAGGAAAAATTTTTGATAGCAAAGAATTGGACGAAGACTCAGTATGTGCAAAAATTGCACATACTGCAGAGGATGGTAAAAATTATAAGACAAATTTTTACCGATTGGAAGCAATTTTGGCTGTTGGCTACAGAGTGAATTCAATACAAGCTACCGATTTTCGGAAATGGGCCACCCAAACCCTCAATGAGTTTATAATTAAAGGATTTTTGTTAGATGATGACCGACTCAAGCAAGGCAAAAATTTTGGGCAGGATTTTTTTGATGAATTACTGGAACGAATTCGCGAAATCAGAGCCAGTGAACGCAGATTTTACCAAAAAATCACTGATTTGTATTCCTTGAGCACAGATTATGACAAAGAAAGCCAACAGACCAAAGACTTTTTTGCGGCTGTTCAAAATAAGTTACACTGGGCAATTACCGGTAAAACCGCTGCTGAAATTATTTATACAGAGGCTGATGCAACAAAACTATATATGGGTTTGAAAACTTGGAAAGCTGCTCCTGAAGGGAAAATAATGAAAAGTGATGTGGTAGTTGCCAAAAATTACCTTGCACACCAGCATATATCACAGTTAAATAGAATCGTTTCGGCATATTTAGATTTGGCTGAAAACAATGCACAAAGAGGAATCGCCTTCAATATGTTGCAATGGACATCTTTTCTGGATAGGTTTTTAGAACTATCCAATTATCCCATTTTAAAGGATAAAGGTAAAATATCTATGCTTGAAGCGAAGCTAAAGGCGGAAGGGGAATATGATAAATTTAGGGTTGTCCAGGATCAGAATTACGAAAGTGATTTTGATAAGGAGATAAAAAAGCTAAAACCCTAAGGATTATCTATCAATTCCGATTACATGTTTATTGTTTTTGTTTATTAGAATCACGGTTTTTTTTACGATATAATTCCCTTCCTCCTAGGCAAAAGGCTTGTCAATCGCCGAACTTGGGGCGCTGAAGAACTTCGGTCCTGAAGCAGACATATAAAAGCAATCTTCTACCCTGACACCAAATTCCCCCACTATATAAATTCCCGGTTCATTACTAAAACACATTCCTTCCTGAAGCGGGGTTTTGTTACCGCGTACCAGGTTGGTCCATTCATGTACATCGAGACCGATTCCGTGTCCAAGACGGTGACTGAAATATTTGTAATCAGGGCCAAATCCACCCTTGCTCACAATTCCTCTTGCCAAGGCATCCATTTGTTCACAGGTAGTACCTTGCTTGGCAGCTAATTCTATCGCTTTTTGCTGTGCATCTCTCGCGATGTTCCATACTTCTGTCTGACGGGAAGTTGGTTTGCCAAAAACAATCGTTCTGCTGATGTCAGAGGTATAACCTTCAATTTTACAGCCGCCATCGGCCAAGATCAAGTCCCCTTCTTTGAGTTTCTGAGGTGTGCTGCTTCCATGTGGAAATGCGGACCATTCGCCAAAGTTTGCCCCAATAGAACCTTTTGCTCCTAAAGCCATGTGGGCTTCGGTGGCCACTCTGCTGAATTCCTCCTGTGTCATTCCCTCATGAAGCGAATCAAAAAGTACTTTGTATGCCGCAAGTGTAATGTCGTTTGCTTTCTGCATCAGGGCGATTTCTGCCGGAGATTTATACATCCTGCAACCGGCGGTAATTGGATCCGCCAAAACAAAATTCAGTCGTGAGGTTTCTTTTTTGATACCGTCATAAAGAAAAAATCTGGAGCGCTCTTCTATTGCCACGGTCTGATTGGGAGTTCCTTTGTCTTTCAATATCCCTGCAGCCACCTGGTAGGGGCTTTCATGTTCCTGCCAAGTGCGGATATCCGAACCGAACTTTACCAATTCTGTGACTTTGTCTTCCTCAAATTTTGGACAGACATAGGCGATTTCACCTTTGGCAGGAATAATTGCCGCTACCATCCTTTCTGATAGGAAAAAATCAAAATCCAAAAAATAGGCCATGCTTGTTCCGGGCTCGAGAAACAGCGCATCTACTTTATTGGCAATCATCAGACTTTGTGCTTTGGCGATCCGTGCCAACCTCTCTTCCCGGCTGATCGGAACTACGTCCGCGGTCATCGGTTTCAAACCGCCCAGGGCTTTTGGAAGATCTTTTTCACTTTGATTTGCAAAACTGAATGAGGGAATCGCCAGCCCCGGAGCTAAAGAGGCGAGTTTGAGAAAATTTCGTCTGTTGAATGTCATGGTTGGAATTTGGCTTATAAGTCAATCCAAAATAAAGGTTCTATTTGAAATAATTGCAAACGATTACTTTAAATGGGTTGATTCGCTGTTCTGACGGTAAGTTTAAAACAGGAATATGAGAAACGGAAAATTTTAAATAACCTATAAGCCTCAGCATAGACTATTGAACTTCAAAGCCGGTTTTTTTTTGATATTGGAAATGTGGCAGACTGATATAAAATTTATATTGTCGAGGTTCTACTGAAAATCAACACATATTTTTTATGGAATTAAATTTCAGGTTAATTTCAGCATCCCAAATAACCTATTATGCTACAATTGATTGAAAATGCCCATCGATTCGCTGACAAACCTGCTATTGTAGATCAGTCTGTTTCTTATTCCTATATGGATCTTTTGGATCGAAGCGAAGAAATCGCACAATATCTTCTTCATGACGAGAAAGACCTTGCCCAAAAGCGCGTTTCCTACATGGTATCGCCGGGCTTTGGATATATGGCTGTACAGTGGGGAATATGGCGTGCCGGTGGGATAGCTGTTCCACTTTGCATCACTTATCCTTTTCCTTCTTTGCAGTATGTGGTAGAAAATACAGGTTCATCCATCATCATTTGCGGCCCGGAATATGAAGAAATCCTTTCTCCTTTTGCTGAAAATTCCAAAATCAGATTTATCAGTTTGTTAGATTTTTCCAAAATAGAAAGAAGGGAATTACCCGAAATAGATAATTCCCGTGGAGCCATGATCCTTTTTACTTCGGGTACGACGAGCCTGCCAAAAGGGGTTTTGACCACGCATGCCAATATCGAAGCACAGGTCAGTACTTTGGTGGAAGCTTGGAAATGGAATTCTGATGATTACACCCTTTCTATCCTTCCCCTGCACCATGTCCATGGCATCATCAATGTCAATTCCTGCGCCATGTGGTCGGGGGCGACCTTGCAGTTTTTGCCGAACTTTGATGCAAAAAAGGTCTTTGAGATTTTCCTGGAGGGCAAAGTCAATGTATTCATGGCTGTTCCGACTATTTATTTTAAGTTGATCGCTTATTATGAAAGCCTTCCCGAGTCAGAGCAAAAGGAAATTTCTTCCTGTCTGAAAAAATTCAGGTTGATGGTTTCAGGCTCCGCGGCGCTTCCTGTATCTGTGATGGAAAAATGGTACAGCATCTCCGGCCATTACTTGCTCGAAAGATATGGAATGACCGAAATCGGTATGGCCATCAGCAATCCCTATGAAGGAAAACGGCGTGCAGGATACATAGGAATGCCACTCAAGGGAGTGGAGGTAAGGCTTTGTGATGAAGCTGATAGAGAAGTGGCTTCCGGCCAACCTGGAGAAATCCAGGTCAAAGGCCAAAATGTATTTAAGGAATATTGGGAAAAACCTGAAGCAACCTCAAAGACTTTTACCCAAGACGGTTGGTTCAAAACCGGAGACATTGCTATCATAGAAGAGGGCTATTTCAAGATTCTTGGCCGGGATTCGATTGACATCATCAAATCCGGCGGATATAAAATATCTGCTTTGGAAATCGAAGAAGTCTTGCGTAAATACTCCGGAATCAAAGACTGTGGCGTTATCGGAGTCCCAAATGAAGAATGGGGAGAATTGGTGGTGGCTGCTTTGGTGACAGAAAAAGAGCTGGACCTTGACCATTTAAATTCCTGGATGAGGGAGCAGATGCCGGCATATAAGACGCCTAGAAAATACCTTATCGTGCCTGACCTTCCAAGGAATGCCATGGGGAAAGTGACCAAAAATGAATTGAAAAAACTGTTTTGACCTGAATATATGAAAATAATCTACGGTGTTGCGCTCTTGGCATTTTCCTATATTGTCGGTCAGTGGCTGGGTGAATTTTTCGGAACCTTACTCGGCATCAATGCCAACGTTGGCGGAGTGGGTTTTGCGATGATTATCCTGATGCTGCTGAAGGAGTGGTTTGTCAAAAAAAACTGGATGAGTCCTGACATGGATTTGGGCATTGACTTTTGGAATAAAATGTACATTCCGGTGGTCATCGCGATGGCGGCAAGCCTCAATGTCAAATCTGCAGTTTCGACGGGCACTTTGGCAATTGTGGCCGGAGCAATTCCTGTTGTGGCTGCTTTTTTTGTTTTTCCTTTGATCCTCAAAAAATTCCACAAAAACTGATATGGAGATATTCCTAAAATTGGTAGAGAAAAACGGCTTGATCGTAGGGTTTTTGGTGGTAGGGATGATTGTGGCTTTTTCTGAGCTTTTTTCCAAAAAAGTACTGAATTCCAAAATTCCCGGTTCGGCAATTGCGATTTTCCTTGGCTTGGTACTTGGCTACATCGGAGGGGTTTTTACCGGAGGGGAAAAGGGATTGTCAGACATTGCTATTTTCAAGGGGGTGGGGACTTTGGGAGGTTCGATGTTTCGGGATTTTGCGATTGTGGCCACTGCGATTGGCGCGAGTTTTTATTTGGTTCGCAAGGCCGGTTTACTCGGTATGATTTCCTTGTTTTTTGGGATAGGGATATTCTTTTTTATGGGGGTTGTCCTTGCTTATGTTTGGGGATATCGGGATGCTGCCAGTCTATGCACAATCGGGGCAGGTGCCTGTACATACATCGTCGGCCCGGTGACAGGTGCGGCGGTCGGGGCAAGTTCGGAAGTGATTGCGCTGAGCATTGCGGCGGGGGTGGTCAAAACCATTGCAGTGACGATCATTACGCCTATCGCCGCCAATAAAATCGGTTTGGACAGTCCTGAATCAGCCATGGCATTTGGAGGATTGATGGGTACTTCGAGTGGAGTGGCTGCAGGATTGGCGGCAACAGATCCCAAGTTGGTTCCTTATGGCGCGGTGACTGCGACTTTCTACACCGGTTTGGGATGTCTGATTTGTCCTTCGCTGTTCTTTATTTTATTGGAGATGGTTTTTTGATGAAAGAAATAGAAAGATGACAATCAAAGAGGTTTCTATTGACCAAATTCTCCCCATCCGCCAACAAGTCATGTGGCCCGACAAGTCCATAGATTTTGTCAGGGTTCCCGAAGATGAAAATGGGATCCACTTTGGGTTGTTTGTGGAGGAAAATCTGATTTCGGTAGTTTCGGTTTTTATCCACGGGCAGGAAGCCCAATTTAGGAAGTTTGCCACCTTGGAACAGTTTCAGGGAAAGGGATATGGTTCAAGACTCCTTGAGTACATTTTTGATTTTTTGGAAGGAAAAAAAGTGACCCGAATCTGGTGCAATGCGAGGACATCAAAAGCAGGTTTTTATCAAAAATTCGGAATGGTTGAAACAGAAGTCATTTTCCAAAAAGAAGGGATGGCATATGTGGAGATGGAGAGGTATTGTTAGAGGATCAAGATGATATGGTTTGAATCCTATAAAAAATTTGCTCGTTTTTGAATTTTTTTCAACAAAAATGGATAGGGGATCAAGTTTTTTCCGCAACCGTTATAGATGGATCAAAAAACGGGATTTGGGTTCTGTTTTCGATCAAAATCAGCTTCTATGACACCATTTAGGCTATTATCCGTTTTGCAGAGGGTTATATATTAGAAGATTATTTTTCTATTTTAGAATGCTCGAATTGAACTTTCTATAAAATAGAAGCAATCACCATAGCCCCTAACCCAATTTAACCTCCCCGACATGAAAAAACCACGACTCTCCTTTCAACAGATCATCAATATGAATGTCGGATTTTTTGGCATTCAGTATAGCTTCGGATTGCAGCAGAGTGCGGTCAATCCTATCTATGACATGCTCGGGGCACAGCCGCATGAAATTCCCATCCTGAACCTTGCCGGACCTATGACAGGATTGCTGATCCAGCCTATCATCGGAGCCTTGAGTGACCGTACCTGGAGTCCAAGATTTGGCAGAAGGAAGCCTTTTTTCTTCATAGGCGCAGTTTTTTGCAGCATCTGTCTTTTTCTTTATCCTTTCAGTAGTTCACTTTGGATGGCAGCAGGTCTGCTTTGGGTTTTGGATGCAGCCAACAATACCGCAATGGAACCCTATCGGGCATTGATTGCTGACAAACTTCCGGAAGAACAGTATGCCACAGGTTTTCTTTCCCAAAGTTTTTTTACAGGTTTGGGAATTACCTTGGCCAATATTTCACTCTTTATCTTTCAGATGTACATTCCGGGAACTGCGGGTTCTCTCCCGGTTTGGGTTTATGCTTCCTTCTTTTTAGGTTCAATTTGTTCGATTACTTCCGTGGGATGGAGTATTTATAAGACACCTGAAATACCGCCAAGTTCCGAAGAATTGGCTGTATTGACTGAAAAGAATAAAGGGCTTCCCAATCCTGTAATCCAGTTTTTCCTTTCGGTCTTTACATCATTGTTGGTTTATATCCTGTTTGCGTTCTTACTGATTCCTTCGATTTTTGACCGGACTTTGATTCCAAGGCTGATTGCATCGATGGAGAAAAACAAGTACTCGCGTATCCTTTTTGGTGAAAATCTTGAAATCATCCATGCTGTCGTCGACATGCCTTCTGTGATGTGGAAGTTGGCTTTGGTTTACCTTTTCCAATGGTATGCGCTCTTTGTCTATTGGCAGAATGCCGCCAAAAGTATTGCTCAGTCAGTTTGGAAAACTTCGCCTGCCGAAGACATGAAGTTGTTTGAAGAAGCAGTTGGTTGGACAGGTTTGGTCAACGGTTGGTACAATATTGTCACTTTTTTGTCAGCTTTTGCACTGGTGGGTGTCGCCAAGAAATTCGGCCCCCGGAAAGTCCATTTCATTTGCCTCATCCTTGCGGGGGTTGGTTTGCTGGCATTTCCCCATATTGAAAATAAATACGCCCTGATGGTTCCAATGACCGGATTTGGAATTGCATGGGCGAGTATGATGGGTATACCTTACCTGCTTGTGGTCAATGAAATTCCAAAAGAAAGGTATGGCGTATACATGGGGATCATCAACATGATGATTGTGATTCCCATGATTTTGCAAA
The DNA here is from genome assembly GCF_977115555.1 of Aquiflexum sp. NCBI lineage: Bacteria > Pseudomonadati > Bacteroidota > Cytophagia > Cytophagales > Cyclobacteriaceae > Aquiflexum > Aquiflexum sp. The sequence goes on along the minus strand of NZ_CDSBKL010000045.1, from coordinate 5,847 downwards.
CACTGAGTTTTGGTTTTATATCAAAATATATCCTCAGCAATGACCCGGGGTTTGCGATTACTTTTGCAGGGGCATTGTTGCTTTTGGCGGCATTGGCAACTTTGAGAATCAAAGAAACCCATGACATTGATACCGCTTCAGCCCCGATGGGAGGGGGACATTGATATGCGAGCTGTAGTTCTATTCCTTAATTAAAAAGAAAAAAATACCCTTTTCCATGGCCACAGACCATTCATTGACAGACTTCATCCGTAATATTCTTTCCGCCAACGAGCTTAAATTATCTATCAAAGACAAAGCATTTATCTCGAGGCTTAATGCAGGAATGGCTTCTATCACCCATCTCTACTATCAGATATACAGTTCGCATCCCAAAAAAGATGAAATCTTCGAGCAGTTGATTGCTACCCTTGTCCGGACTTATCAATCCCGTGAAAAGGATCTCCGAAAAAGGGATGAAGAAAAAGCAAAAAAAGGGAATTGGTTTTTGAGCAATGAACTGGTAGGCATGAGTCTCTATGTCGACCGCTTTGCAGGAGACCTTCCCCAACTCAAAACCAAACTGCCTTACCTCGAAGAGCTTGGGATAAACTTTCTTCACCTGATGCCGCTTTTTGAAAGCCCTGCAGGGGAAAGTGACGGTGGATACGCTGTTTCGGATTTCCGTAAGGTTGACAAAAAGTTTGGCAGTCTCGAGGATTTGATTTCTTTGAGAAAGGAAATGCAGCAAAAGGGGATGTACATGATGCTGGACATTGTCCTCAACCATACTTCCCATAGGCATGAATGGGCAGAAAAAGCCAAGGCAGGAGATCCTTATTATCAGGACTTCTTTTACATGTTTGACAACAGGTGGATTCCCAACCAATATGAGGAGAAGATGCCTGAAATTTTCCCCGAAGCCGCTCCCGGTAATTTTACCTATGTGGAAGAATGCCAAAAATGGGTCATGACGGTATTTCATAATTACCAATGGGATCTCAATTATATGAACCCCATGGTTTTCAGGGCCATGTTGGACAATGTTCTTTTTTACGCCAATTTGGGTGTGGATGTCCTGAGGATAGATGCTCCGGCGTTTATTTGGAAACAAACATGGACTACTTCACAGAATCTTCCTCAGGTTCATACGCTGCTGCAGTTGATCAAAGAATGTGTCCTTGTGGCCACGCCGGGAATGGCGATATTGGGCGAGGCCATCGTCGCACCAAAGGAAATCATTAAATATTTTGGAACCGGGGAATATACAGCGAGGGAATGTGATTTTGCCTACAATGCTACGCATATGGCACTGCAATGGGACATGCTTGCCACTGGGGAGACGGACGTGATGCTAGCCGCCCAGCATGCCATTTTGCAAAAGCCATTCGGTACTTCTTGGATTTCATACATCAGATGCCATGATGACATCGGAATGGGGTATGAGGACTACATGATAGAAATGGCCGGTAAGTCACCTTACAGACACCGCAGGTATTTAATGGATTATTATTCGGGTAACCTTCCCGACAGTCCCGCACGGGGAGCCTTGTTTTCTTCCAATCCAAAAACCGGAGATGCCCGAATCAGCGGTACATTGGCTTCTTTGTGTGGATTGGAAAAAGCCCTCTATGAAAATGACGATAAAGGCATAGACATCTCTATTCAGAAAATCATCATGATGCAGGCACATTCTTTGTTTTTGGGTGGATTGCCGATGTTGTATTATGGGGATGAAATCGGCTATACCAATGATTATGGCTTCAGCAATGATCCTGGAAAAAGCTACGACAATAGGTGGTTGCACAGGCCTTTGATTGATTGGGAAAAAGCAAACAGAAGAAATGTAGAAGGAACGGTCGAAAACAGGATTTTCTCCCAGATGCAGGCATTGATCAAACTCCGCAAGGAACTTCCTGTGATCGGAGATTACAAAAACCTGACCTGGATATCGCCGCACAACATTCACATAGCTACTTTTTTGAGAACTTATGAAGGAAAATCTTTTTATGGGGTTTTCAATTTCAGCGACAAATACCAAAACCTGACTTGGTATGCCTTTAAGGAAAAGGGAAAGTCACCTGAATCACTCTTCGATCATTGGTCTCAAAAAGAAATCAAGGTAGGTCCTGACCATGAGTACCTCTGGCTCGAACCTTATCAGTTTTGTTTATTAGAGCCGATTCAGCTGGGTTAGGTTTTTGGAGTTAGGTTTTTCGAAAGCAATTTTTGATTAAAATCAAGGAATCAGTGAAAGGAGGCCTGAAAAATCCCATTGATCAAAAATCAATTCATTAAGGGTTTTTATTCTAATACATTGATTTACTATGGCTATTCGGTAAACCTGAATTGCTTTTCTCAAGCCTATTTGATAAACCTAATTTTCAAACCAGAAATTGAAACCTTACTTTAAAATGCCTAAAACCCCGGTAAAGGTTTTGGTTTTTTTTCTTTGGGCCATGTCCCAATTTATCTCCCCTTTATTTGCGCAGCAGGCAGGCAAAGGAAAGGTGGAAGGAAAAATCATTGATAGCATTTCAGGAAACCCGCTTTCATTCGCTACAGTGGCCATCTACAAAAGTCCCGAGCAATTGGTGGAAGGGAACATCACTGATGACAAAGGGGAGTTCGGTATAGATATTCCTTTTGGGACTTATTATGCATTGATCGAGTTTATGGGTTTTGAGCCCTTCAAAAGTGCGGATTTTCAGGTTTCTAAGGAGCAGCCAGTCTACCGTTTTGAATCTCTGAAGCTCAAACCGACCATGAGCAACCTATCCGAGGTGGTGGTGGAAGGTGAAAAGGCTTTTATGGAACTTGCCTTAGACAAAAGGGTATTCAACGTCGGTCAGGACCTTGCCAATGCCGGCCGTACAACTGCCGATATCCTGATGAATCTGCCTTCGGTATCGGTGGATACAGAAGGGAATGTGAGCCTTCGGGGATCAGGAAACGTGCGGATCCTGATCGATGGGAAGCCTTCAGGATTGGTGAGTTTCAAAGGAAGCCGTGGCCTCCAACAACTTCCGGCGAGTATGGTCGAAAGCGTCGAGGTCATCACCAATCCCTCCGCAAAATATGAGGCCGAAGGGATGGCAGGCGTGATCAATATCATTCTGAAAAAGGACAATAACCAAGGCTTCAACGGTTCATTTGAGGCAACTGTGGGTGATCCGCTGAATCTTGGATTGGCTGCAAACCTAAATTACAGGCATAAGAAAATCAATTGGTTTGTCAATTATGGCTTGGCCAAAAGAAGACAGCCCCGGAACGGAACCTTGTTCCAGGAAGCGTTTGGAGGGGATACACTTTTTATTTCTGACCAATCTACAAATGGAGTTGTCAATAGCCTTAACAATAACATCAGGGCTGGATTGGACTACTATTTCAATGAAAAAAGCATACTTACCGGTTCCTATTTATGGAGAAGAAGCGATGCCCACAGGATCACAGATATCAGGTATGATGATTATATTTTTTCCTTGGATAATCTACAGAGCTTTAGCAAAAGAAGGCAGGATGAAACGGAGATGGAGCCGAACTCAGAGATCATTGTGAGCTACAAGCGCTCTTTTGAGCAGAAAGGACATGATTTTACAGCTGCCTTTACCTACTTGGATTATTGGGAAAATTCCGATCAGCTATTCACAGAAGATACTTTTTCTCCGGAAGGGGTGTTGGATCCTGGCCAATCTTTGGTACAGACTTCTATCAATGATGAGTTTGAAAAGCAATACCTGATTCAGATTGACTACACCAAACCATTGGGGTCGGGAGGAGGGAAATTTGAAACAGGCCTGAGAAGCAGCTTCCGGAATATGAAAAATGATTTTGTCGTAGAGGAGAAAAATGAAAATGGTGAATTCTTCCCAATTCCAGGTTTGGACAACATCTTCCTCTATCAAGAAAATATCCATGCCGTATATGGGATTCTTGGAAATAAATCCAACAAATTCAGTTACCAAGGTGGATTGAGGGCAGAATGGACGGATGTAAAGACCACTTTGGTCAAAACCAACGAAATCAATCCCCGGAATTATGTAAACCTGTTTCCAAGTGCACACCTCACCTACAATATCGATAAAGAAGATGCAATTCAGTTGAGTTATAGCAGGAGAGTGAGAAGACCTGTCTACAATGACCTGAGTCCATTCGTGACATTTTCGGACGCCAGAAATTTCTTCAGTGGGAACCCTGACCTTAATCCGGAATTTACCAATGCCTTTGAATTGGGACATATCAAGTATTTTGAAAAAGGATCTCTTTTTTCGACCGTGTATTTCCGGGACACCAAAGACAAAATAGACAGAATCAGGACAGTAGACAACCAAGGAAACGCGGTCACGATCACCGAAAACCTCAACTCAGAAATGGCTTATGGGATTGAGTTTACGACCGATTATGCGATTTTCCCGTGGTGGAAAGCGGATATCAATTTCAACTTTTTCCATGCCAAAATAGATGGGAGCAATATACAGGATGATTTTGTTGCGACGACGTACTCATGGTATGCCAGACAAAATTCCCGATTTATATTTGGAAATGGCTATGATGTACAACTGAGAGCAAACTATCAGGCAAGACAAAAAACTGCCCAAGGTGTGAGAAAATCAATCTTTTTTATGGATTTGTCCGGGAGCAAAGATGTATTGAAAGGAAGGGGAAAGTTGATTTTAACGATTGCTGATATCCTGAATTCACGTAGGGACAGGTATATCGTAGAGGGAACGGGATTTGTGACAACAGGAGATTTCCAAAATGTAGTCAGGCAAGTAAACCTTACCCTGAATTACAGAATTGAGTAATTTAAGGTTGATATATACCCTTCTAGTCATTTTGTCCAACATCCAGAAATTCAGGTAATCGATTTTCGAAAAAAAATTCATTGAATAGGCAATAAGCTTTCCAATTCCGGAAAACGATAAATCAGGTAAATCCTTTTCTAGTCCTTTTTTCCAGTTTGCCGATTTTGTTTTGGAACTCTAGCTCCAATTCATCAATGAAAGTCAGCGGGTTTTCGTAAGTTTTTAAAACATGGTAAAGGTAATTGGTTTCTAAGTTCTGCAGCTGTTTAGTCAAAGCTTCTTTTTTGGAAAGCAATGCAGCGAGTCTTATTTCGGAATTGACAGAAGGAATTTCTATTTGCCGGCCCTCCAGGTCCGGAAGGGCGATGATAAACGTTTGGTAAAAATTCAGCAAAGCCTCGAGGTCACCGTTTTTATAAATTCCATTAAGTTGTGAGGTGAGGTCAGTGGCAGTTTTGATTTTGTCTACCATGCCTCCGTGGTCGATTTTGTCGGGATGTACCTTTACGATGGCCTCTTTATACAGGCGTTTCAATTCTTGCTTTTCTCCTTCATTGACCTCAGGTCCTGACTTGCTTTTCTGTTTTGGGGAAATCAATTGAACAGGTTCTTTGTAGTTTTTTCCTTTTTTCTTTTGTTCAAGTCTCTTTGCTTTTTTTAATTGTTGTTTCTCTTTCATTTTTTTGTTCAAAGAAGACAGTTGGGAAATTTGTATTTGCAACTTGTGCCGGATGGAATTTTCAAAAGTTCCGATTTCCTTGCTGACCATTCCTATGTTTTTTTCCAGAAGGGAAATTTCGGCTAAGAGTTTTTGGATAGAATGCCGACTCGAAGCCGATTCTTTTCTTGCTAAGTCACCCATACTCTTTTTTCTAAATTAAGAATAGTTGAAATTATGTATCTGCGGAAATTGGTGAATTTTTTCGAATAAATTCTCCGGAACGGACAGAGGTCAAAAAAAAATATATATTTTTTAAAATATATAAAATATAATAATTACTAATTAATATCAAAAGAAACGTAAGCTGACCTGAAAAAGATAATAAAGAAAAGAATCACAAAC